>NZ_JBFSUX010000014.1:0-96128 GCF_041467595.1 Vibrio sp. 10N.247.311.13
TCGCCAGTTGGTAACCTGATTCTATGGTGAAGTCGCCACGGGCGTGAAATTGCAGTGTGAGGTCGTTAAATTGTAGCGATTGAGCGAAGCCTTCCGATCTCATCTTATCAACCGCAATATCATCACCTTGCACACCGATGAATCCCATATGCTTACAAGCTTTCGCTATGAGGCGATTACCCGCTTCAAACCCTACGCGAGTGTCGTCGTGCACAATGCTTGGGATGTTAAACATTGACCCGTCTTGACCAACCAATACCACGGGTACGGCAGAGCTTTGAATCGCTTTGACTAATTGGTTGTCGAGGTGGGTCGCGTACAGGATGATACCTTCAACACGCCTCTGGTTAAATATCTGAATATATTCAAGTTCTTTATGGTGTGTTTGGTGTGTGCTCGCTAATAATACATGCTTGCCCGCTTGCTCTAAGACGGCGGTTAAACCATCGACACCCTGAGAGGTGGCATGGGAAGAAACCCTAGGAACAATCACGCCAACCAGGTTGGTTTTTTGGGACTTTAAGTCTTTAGCGACTTGGTTTGGGAGATAGCCACACTCTTCAACTGCTTTACGCACCTTCACCTTGGTCGCGTCTTTTACGCCATACTCATCATTGATTACTCTTGAAACCGTCGACTTGGAAACTCCAGCGAGACGAGCGACATCATGAAGACTAGCCATTATTCATTATCCAATTGTAATTTTAGTTTTGGGATTGTTTGCAAACAGAGCATCAAATTTACCTGTTATTAGGGGATTTTAACCCTGTCTTCTTATCCTAGGGAGATAATTTGAAGATCATTCTCACACTATTGAGCAGTTATCTTTGATCATTTGTTATTTCTAGGCAAAAATTTGTTTTGCAAACGTTCCCGAAAATTCAAAAGCTCAAATGATAATCCAATGGGGTATGTAATGAATTATCCAAAAATAGCAAAAGAGCTGCTTTCTCTATTAGGTGGTAAAAGTAATATCACCGCACTCGCACACTGCGCGACTCGTCTGCGTCTTGCGGTTGCAGACCAAGATAAAATTGATGAACAGGCGATTGATAACCTAGAAGGGGTTAAGGGCCAGTTTAAAGTGGCAGGTCAATATCAGATCATCTTTGGCTCAGGCATCGTAAACCAAGTTTATGCTGAGTTGGCTAAGCTGACTGAAATGACGGAAATGTCGACCAACGATGTGGCGTCTGCAGGTGCTGACAACCAAAATATCCTGCAACGCGCGGTGAAAGGCCTGTCTGATATTTTTGTACCAATCATTCCGGCGATTGTTGCTGGTGGTTTGTTGATGGGTATCTACAACCTATTGACGGCTCAAGGCTTATTCATTGATGGCAAATCTTTAATCGACGCTAATCCGGGTTTGACCGACTTAGCAAACATGATCAATACATTTGCTAATGCTCCTTTTGTGTACTTACCTATTTTATTAGCATTTTCAGCGAGTAAGAAGTTTGGTGGTAACCCATACCTTGGCGCGGCTTTAGGTATGTTGATGGTTCACCCAGACTTGCTTAACGGCTGGGGCTTCGGTGGCGCATCAGTGTCGGGCAGCATTCCGGTTTGGAACATTTTAGGTTTCGAAATCGAGAAAGTAGGCTATCAAGGTTCAGTACTACCCGTTCTTGTTTCTGCGTTTATTCTAGCGAAAGTTGAGCTTGGGCTGCGTAAAGTTATTCCTTCGGTTCTAGATAACTTGCTAACGCCGCTATTGGCGATTTTCATAACTGGTTTGTTAACATTCACGATTGTTGGTCCATTTACTCGTGATATCGGCTTCCTGCTTGGTGACGGCCTAAATTGGTTATACAACAGTGCTGGCTTCATTGGCGGTGCGGTGTTTGGTTTGATTTATGCGCCGTTTGTTATTACTGGTATGCACCATAGCTTTATTGCGATTGAAACTCAGCTGCTTGCGGATATCGCAACGACTGGCGGTACGTTCATCTTCCCTATCGCGGCGATGTCTAACGTGTCACAAGGTGCAGCGGCACTGGCGGTTGGTTTCATGAGTAAAGATAAGAAAATGAAAGGTATCGCGATTCCTTCTGGTGTGACTGGCTTGCTTGGTATTACTGAACCTGCAATGTTCGGTGTGAACTTGAAGCTTCGCTATCCATTCATTGCTGCGGTTTGTGCCGCTGCGATTTCAAGCGCGTTTATCACGATGTTCAATGTGAAAGCACAAGCACTGGGTGCGGCGGGTATTCCTGGCATCATCTCAATATCACCAGAAAAGATTGGCTACTACGTGGTAGGTATGATTATCGCGTTCGTGACTGCCTTTGCTCTGACCGTTGTTTTAGGTCTGCGCGAGCGCAGCAAGCAAAACATTAAAGCAACAGCTTAACGTTTCTCCCTAGAAGTGAAGCCCCCCTTTTCACTTCATTTCCTAAGCTTTGGGGTGCTAGCTAGGTGATTTGGCTTAGCTAGCCTTTTTATATTTTTACATGACAGCGTGAAGTGTCACCTTGCTTTTGGTTGCTACTGCTTTCGATTGCCATCGCTTTCGGTTGTCATGATTTTCAATTTTAAGGTAAGAAAGATGAATCAAGTTTGGGTAACTGGAGACGCCGTCGTCGACCTCATTCCGGAGACTGACGCGACATTATTGAAATGTCCGGGCGGTGCGCCTGCTAATGTCGCGGTAGCGATTTCTCGCCTTTTAGGCAAAAGCGCATTTTTTGGCCGAGTGGGTAACGATCCGTTTGGCACTTTTATGGAAGTGACTCTGCAAAAGGAAGGTGTGAATACCGAGCGTTTGGTGAAGGACCCTGAACAACGCACGTCAACCGTGGTGGTCGATCTTGATGACCAAGGCGAGCGTAGCTTTACGTTTATGGTTAAGCCAAGTGCCGACCAGTTTATGTCTGTTGAAGACATTCCCGAATTTAAGAAAAACGAGTGGCTACACGTCTGCTCGATCTCTTTGGCTAATGAACCAAGCCGAAGCAGTACCTTCGAAGCGATCCGACGTATGAAAGCCGCGGGCGGTTACATCAGCTTCGATCCAAACCTTCGTGATGAAGTGTGGCAAAACCCATCTGAAATTAAGTCTGTGGTCATGAAAGCGGTTGAATTGGCTGATGTGGTTAAATTCTCAGAAGAAGAACTGGATTTCTTAACCGATTCAACTTCGATGGAACAAGGTTTGGCTAACATTGCAGATCTTAACAACACGCTTGTTCTGGTTACGCAGGGCGCGAAAGGCGTTTGGCGAGTATTTGAAAACCAAGGTGTGTTGATTTCAGGTCGCTCAGTGACGCCAGTGGATACCACGGGTGCAGGCGATGCTTTTGTTGGCGGTTTGCTTGCAAAGCTTTCTCAAGATGATGAGTGGAACAATCAACAAGTCGTCGATTCTGCAATTCAGTGGGCGAATGGGTGTGGTGCACTGGCGACCACGCAAAAAGGCGCAATGACCGCACTTCCAACGCAAGAAGCTCTTACTCAGTTTATTCAAAAAGACTCTTCAAATACGAATGCCGTAGAGGAGAGTGTATGAGTTTGAACTCGAACTGGACAGTAGAGCAAAGATATCGCCGTATAGAAGATATTTCTCTAGAGAGTATTGATGCGATGGTAGAGCTTCGCAAACAAGACTCTGGCTATCCAAGCTACCATATTGCGCCTAAGTTTGGTCTGCTTAATGATCCGAATGGTCTGTGTTTCTTTAATGGTGAACACCACCTATTTTACCAATGGACGCCAGTTGGCCCCGTCCATGGTATGAAGTACTGGTACCACCTTTCTACCAAAGACTTCGTTCATTTCGAAGACCACGGCATTGGCTTGCACCCAGACCAAGATTACGACTCTCACGGTGTTTACTCTGGTGGTGCATTGGTTGAAAACGACAATGCATTGTTGTTTTTTACAGGTAACAAGCGCGACGGAAATTGGTTGCGAGTGCCAACTCAATGTTTTGCCAAGATGACTGCTGACGGCAAAATAGAAAAGCACGGCGTGGTTATCGAAAACGATCACTACACCGAACATTTCCGCGACCCAAAAGTGTGGAAACAGGGCGGCGATTATCTGATGGTTGTGGGTGCTCAAACGCCTCAAAATACTGGCTCTATGGCGCTATATTGCAGCCGAGACCTGATGAATTGGCAGCACAAAGGTCCAATTCAAACTCGTTACAACAACCTTGGCTATATGTGGGAATGCCCAGATTTCTTTGAAATAGAGAATCAGTCGGTGATGCTGTTTTCTCCACAAGGTGTGTCTAGCGAAAATCCATACGATTTCAAAAATATCTACTCGGTGGCTTATATCGTCGGTGACCGCCTAAATCTCGATTCGGTAGAACTGGAAAACCACCAAGATATTGCGCAGCCAGATTATGGCTTCGATTTCTATGCACCACAGACTTATTTAGATGATACAGGCCGCCGTATTCTGATTGCTTGGATTGGTCTGCCTGAGATTGATACACCATCTAATGAGTATCAGTGGGCGGGCATGTTGTCGTTACCACGCGAACTTCAAATCCAAGATGGCTATCTTGTTCAGTCTGCTTTACCTGAATTGAAAGCGCTACAGGGTGAAGCTGTGGTGGTTGAAAATGCTCTTGAATTGGATACAACCAGCTTCATGGTTGAGCTCGAAACGGATACTGACGAGTTTGAGTTTACACTTACTAACGTTGCGGGTGATAACATCGTATTCAGTGCTACAGAAAAGGAGTTCATGCTTGATCGCAGTAAGATGTCTCAGCTCTACGCGGAAGAGTTTGGCTCAGTGAGAAAAGCACCGAGGTTGAGCACCAAGCAAATCATCGAGGTTTATGTTGATAAGTCAGTGATCGAAATCTTTATCAATGGCGGTAAGCACACAATGACCAGCCGTTTCTTCATTGATGACTTGAGTTCATTGTCGATGACTGGTGACGTGAACACCGTTTATCACTCGATGAACCCAATTAAAGGGTTG
Source organism: Vibrio sp. 10N.247.311.13 (assembly GCF_041467595.1). NCBI lineage: Bacteria > Pseudomonadati > Pseudomonadota > Gammaproteobacteria > Vibrionales > Vibrionaceae > Vibrio > Vibrio sp. 10N.247.311.13. The sequence continues at coordinate 4,945 of NZ_JBFSUX010000014.1, forward strand.
GACAACTAACCTCCGCTTATCTCCATCAAGAAAGCCGCTGATCATCAACAGCGGCTTTTGTTTGGTCTGCGACATCACTATTGTGCTAACTCTTTGACCTTGTCCATTCCCCGTAGCCCTGAATCTCAAGTCCATTTAGAACAAACAACCAACGCTAAGGTCGAATGTTATTGAAACTGACCTTCTGCGTTCCGTCATCTTTATTCAATAGCTCCACCACATCGCCTTGATAGTAATACGGTTCCATTGGCATCTCGCTGTTGGTCGGCCTTGCGTAATGCAATATTGCTGGCTTCGCGTCAACTTGCTGAGCGAACAAATAGCCAATCAGCGCATGTTCAAACTGGTGATAACCGTTGCCCCAATGGAAAGCTTTGGTGCGTTTTGGGTCAAGCCCGACACCACCGTATTTATGGTCGACCCATACATCATGAAAGGTCGGTAGGGTGTATTGCAGGACGTCTTTCATTGAACCATCGACAAGCGAAACCGTCATGGCTGCTTGATCAAGCTCCGCCCACTCCCATGATGACGCCCACTGACTGTGCGGTCTGCTTTGCCAGCCCGTGATATCTTGCCCTTGCCACATTTTCTGAAGTCGCTCACCAAAGTAGTTAGATACATTGGCAAAGTCTTTCTGATATTGCGCCTGATCCAGAGTGTGTTTCATACCGTCTAAACCAAACTCCGACCATTCAGAGTTATTCAATGTTTGGCCTGTAAGGTAAGTCATCCAATACGCTTTGATGGTGTGTCCAAAATCATTGTGATTAGCATTCGGCATCATCGCTGCTTTATCGTGAATTGCACCGTAGAAGCGTTGTTCATCTTCAGAATGGTATTGGTCAATCATGGCTTGCGTGAGCCAGTTTAAGTCATCAAGCCATTTTGATTTGATGGGCTCTTTGAGCAGAGGAGCGACTAACAACAGGTAGCCGTTTATTTGATCAAGTTGCGCAACCAGTTCACGTCGTTTTGCACTGCCATCTTCACCGTCGGCGAGTACCCAAGCAAGACCGCTGTTGTCGCTAAGTCGATATTTATCAAAGATAAAAGCTTGTTGGGCGATGAGTGCTTCTTCTACCTTTTTGTCTTGGGTCAGGTAGTAGTACATGGCAAGGCCAACTAATGCATACGCTTGATCTTGAGAAGTACGCTGCTGCCAATTCTGGCCTACTTTTCCCTCTTTTGTGTAGCCGATAAAGCCGCCGTTTTGCTTATCTTCTAGCTGATCAATGATGTAGTAGGCTCCTTGCTTGGCAAGCGCTAAAGCCTGCTTATCGCCACTAAGGTGGTAGAGCACGCCATAGGCATAAGTTTGACGTGACTTCATCCGCGTAAACTCTTTGCCAAAGTGTGGCGTGATCCAGCCTTTGTTTAGTTCATGGCACACATCAGAAACATCGAGCAAGGTACCGTCATCACAGCGGAAAGTAGGGAAGTTTCCTACCGGTTCTCCTTGAGCGCTAGGCATTAACCAATAAGGTGCAAGCCCTTCAGTCGCATGGTTGAGCCACTCTTCTCCAGAAGGAAGATGGGCGTTGGCAGATACGGCGAAGCTAGTAATACTGAGTAATGCGATCGTTGCTCGTAACATGATGTTTATCTTAACTATTTGAATTTCTTTGAATATAAACAATCACATCTGCACATTGTGACTAGGCGATCACAATCGACCAAATTAATAAGGTTTAGATAAAAGCTCACAGACTAGTGAGCTTTGGAAGGGTGTCTTGTATTTTATACTGGCTTGCCCGCCTCATCTTCTTCAACCACATCGGTTTCTAAGCTTGCCTCTGCCAGCCATTTTTGTATTGATGGACTGTTAAGCACACGTTGTTGATACTGCGATGCCTTTTCGGAAAGTTGTATTCCATAGGTTTCTACGCGCAATGCGACGGGTGCAAACATCGCATCGGCAATCGACCATTCACCAAATAACCATCCCTCTGGGTATTGTTCCATTTGTGCAGACCATATTACATCAGTACGTGCGATGTCTTTCAGTGCGTCTTCACTCAGTGTGAGCTTTCGTTGTGCGCGGCAGTTCATCGGCATTTCATTTCTGACGGCAAAGAACCCAGAGTGCATCTCGGCGGAAATTGCTCGGGCATGGGCGCGTTCTTTCACTGAGCTAGGCCACGCTGCACCGTCCAAATAGGCATCGTTAACGTATTCGAGAATCGCCAATGAATCCCACACCGCAACATTACCATCAACTAGGGTTGGAACCTTGGCCGTTGGCGTCACTTTCGCCAGAGTGTCGTAAAAATCAGAGGTGAATAGCTTGAGCTTGATGACTTCTGTACTCAGGTTGTAGTTGTCGAATATTAGCCATGCGCGCAGTGACCAAGTTGAGTAGTTCTGGTTTCCAATATAAAGCTGCATCGTTGCTTCCTTGCGTTTGGTGAGTATGCTTTTGAGCTTAGGGGATTGTATTGCGGAGCACTAACGGATAATTTTGATGCAATACATTAATAAAAACGATGGGTGGTGATTTCAATATGGATATTGATGCTTTGCGAGGCTTTCTCGCGTTTGTAGAAACCAGTAGTTTCACTCGTGCAGCGAAACAGATAAATCGCACCCAATCGGCATTCAGTGCTCAGATGCGTAAGTTGGAAGAAGAACTCAACGTCACTCTTTTCCAGAAAGAAGGACGTAATTTAATACTGACTGAAGCTGGCTTAGCGCTGCGATCTCATGCCGAACAGTTGGTCGCCCTTCACAATACCGCACTTAAGCAAGTAAAGCGTTACGAAGACAAACAACCTCTGCGACTCGGCTGCCCTGAAGATTACAATGACACCATTCTGCCGAAAGTGATTCGCCTGTTGCAGAAAGCAGAACCCACCTGTTCTATTCAAGTATTCAGCCTGCCCAGCATTACGCTCAGAGAGTGGCTAGATGATGGCAGACTTGATGCGGCGATTGTCACCCGAGCGCCCGATAGTGAAGAGGGTTACTGGCTTACACATGATGTGGGTGTTTGGATAAGCAGCCCTGACTATGCGTTCGATGAGTCTAAACCAGTCCCACTAGCCTTGTTTCAGACCGATTGTAAGTACCACGCAGCGGCAGTGAATGGCTTAACCAAGCAGGGCACGCCTTATCAGTTATTGGCGTGTAGCAATACCGCTTCAGCGCAGCGAGCGATCGTTAAAGCCGGATTAGCCATTGGCGCGATGGGTAAGCTGAGCGTGACTTCAGACTTGAAAATACTTGATGATATGCCGCCGTTGCCTTCGGTCGATATTGTGTTGATCTTAGCGAGCAAACACCATCCAGTGTTGGACAAAGAAGTGCTTAATCAACTTGTGGAATTAGAGTCTGAGTAGCTTAGATTCCTTTTCCTACTAAAGAATCCCCAAGCTCTTTAGCTTTCGATAAATGGTATTGCGGCTGATGCCGAGTATTCGAGATGTCTTGCTGATGTTGCCTTGGTTGGCTTGATAAGTTTGCAACAAGGTTTCTTCAACGGTGCTTCTTAAATCGTTACTCGCTGTACCTTTTATGGCATTAGAAGTCATTAGCTGATGCTGATTATCGTGTGCTAATGACGTGAGATGTTGAGCAAGGTGGCTGGGCACATGCTCGAGTGTGAGTTGGGGTTCATCACTTGCTAATAGAGCAGCAACCTTAAGTAAGTTGTCTAATTCGCGGATATTACCCGGCCAAGAATAGGCGCACAGTAAGCTCATCAAGTGCGGGCAGATTGTCTGTTCGTCTTCGGCGTATTTACGATGAATGTGCTCGATTAAAGCGTGCTTGTCTTGTCGGTGTTGTAGGCTTGGCAAGGTGAAGGCTAAGCCATTGAGTCTGTAATACAGGTCTTGCCTAAACTCACCTGTTGCGACTAACTGCTCGAGGTTTTTGTGAGTTGCAGCGATGATCTGACAATCGACTTGATAGCTTTGATTAGAACCAACTGGCACCACGGATTTGTCTTGCAGAACATGCAGTAGTCGGCACTGAGCTTCTAAAGGCATGTCGGCGATCTCATCTAGAAATAGAATCCCTTTATCTGCTTGACGGATCTTACCTTGGAAGCCCTTGTGGCTTGCTCCCGTAAAGGCGCCCGGCGCGTAACCAAACAGTTCAGATTCGATAAGGTCTTTAGGCAGCGCGCCACAATTTACCGCTACCAAGGGCGAAGACTTACGCTGGCTTTGCTTGTGCAGCACTTTAACAAACTCGCCTTTGCCAACTCCTGTTTCTCCTAAGATCAACAAACTGATCCCTTTATCGATTACCTTGTTGGCTTGCTGCCAAGCGTGTTCGATTTGTTGCTCGCCATGGTGCAAATCACACGATGCTGAAATGGAGCGCGTGCGTTTGGTGGTTATAAGAAATCCGGCATCGGCCGTGAGACACATAAGATGATGCTCGATCACTACCAAAACACCAAGAACCTGTTGATCAGCTACGATACCAATCCACTAGGTTTTTTCTAAAATAGATAGGTTCTAGAACGGTTTAACAAGTAGTCACTAGCAACGAGTTGACTAAAATAATCTAAGTAAAATGAAAAGCAAAACGCCAAGTTCTTATGAGCTTGGCGTTTTTATGTTTGAATCGCTTTAGTTTTTCGAAAAGAAGATCTCTGGCTTATGGTTCGGGCCATAGTTGCCTTCTAGTTGGGTAAGTTCTAATCCTTGTTTGCCTATCAAAGAGCCGACTAACTGGCGGTTGAACGGGTAGCTGTCGGGGTTGTTAATGTACTCTTCAACATCAATCCATTTAGCTTCTGCAATTTCATCTGTGTCTTGAATCGCAATCTCTTGAGTTTGAGCGATAAGGTGACAAACAAAGTAGAGGTTAGACTTTCCGAATTGATACGGGTGTCTCGTCGCCATGCCAACCACTGAAACGAACGTGGCTTCGATGCCAGTCTCTTCTAAGGTTTCTCGAACCACGGATTCTTCAATGCCTTCACCCAACTCAATATGACCGCCCGGTAATTTGTAACCCGTCATGCCGTGCTCTTTGATCATCAGAACTTGATTGTGTTCGTTAGTGATTAACGCACCAGCACCCAAGGTGTGGGTCGGAATGAAAGGCACAAACTCTACAATCTCGGATTTGTGGATCAGCGTAATCTCGTCTTCTAAGCAGTTGTGAAACACAAAGCCAAGCTCAGTCGCCACCGGAATAAGGTGCGAGAGTGAAATAGGTAAGCTAATCCAAATGATGCCTTTGTTATTCTGCTTTGAAAATTCGGTGATCTGGCTGAGTTCGGCATTGAATGAGTCAACATCGTGAGGGGCTGTTGCTGGGTCAATGATGATGCCGTTAAATTTGTCGAGCGTAAATTCCACGGGTGATCCTTTATTATTTTGATTTATTGGGCGTCGAGCATGGTCTGAGCTTATCGTATCTAAAGAGCTTATAACACCTTGAGAGCAAGGGCTGCAGTGAATCAAAAGTAGGCAATGCAGTTTATGTCGAACGGGTCGGGATAAGTGGAGGGTGTTGCTAGAAACAAAAACTGCGCTTGGAAGCCAAAGCGCAGTTTTAAAATGAGGTTTATTGCAGTTCGATTTTAACGAATATAGTTCGCGTTAATACTCACGTACCAGTGTTGAAGCTTGCCATCAGATTTCTTGATCCACAAATCGTTGGTGTAGCTATCAATCTTGCCGTTAACCGTAAGGTTGAATGTGTTCTCGTCGAATTCGCCAAGCTTCACGAACTGGTCCGTGGTAATCAGGAATGGGTCCATGTCGTCTACACCAACCACATCTGAAATCACATAGTAGTGGTAAGTCAGCGGCTTGCTCGCATCATTCGGGTTACTGCGATACGCAACAAGCTTGAATGGTTCCGTTAATGGAACGTCGAGCGTTTGCTTGTCCATGGTCGCTGGAATTGGAATAAACAGCCAAGCGGTAAACAGACCGCTCAATAAAACCATCAGGAAGAAAAGAGTCTTAATTGCTTTCATAGCAACCTTCAAAATATGGGGGATGTTAATGGGGCTATGGTAACTAGGGAGAGTAAAGATGCAAGCTCTGTTATTACCCTATCTTATCTCAGCTTAATCTAGCGCAAAGAAAGCGGTTCGGTTAACTCGAAATGTAAACACGAGTGCTTAACTCTTGATTATGGCTTAAGAGAATTCGTTATTTGAACCAATCTTGGTTTTTAACCAGTCTCTCGAAACAAGGCGAAGAACTGTCGCGAAATGACCTATATAGATAAAATTCAGTACGCTAAGAATAGCGCATGAATATTTTTTGAGCGTTTTCTTATGCATTTAAATCCACGGTTAAGTGGCGAATACCATTCTTATGTCGATCACTCATTTCGTATCGATTGTTCACTTGGCTCCAATCCATTTGGCGCACCAGAAATTCCTGAACATGTGATCAAAGATATTATCTACGGTATTGATAAGTACTATTGCCACAGGGAGCTTTCGGAGCTGACTTATCTGACTCGCCAGTTTATTGGGATTGAAGATTGTTGTATTACGTACACCACGGGCTCTCTTGGGGCGCTAGAACTTATCTTCAATAAACTTATCGATCACAACAATCGCACCATGATAGGCATTGGCCCTCAGTTTGTTGAAGCAGTATCAGAGTTCACTTTGGTGGGCGGGAAGTACCAGTCCATCAACATGTTTGATTATCAAAACGAGTCGGATCTGTTCGGTGTGTTGGCATCAAAAATAAGCAGTCAAAATCCTGCCTTGGTGTATATCGATAATCCCAACAACCCAACGGGTCGAATCTACGACAGAGCTTATCTGGTCGAGATAGCGAGAGTATGTGAGCGTTCTGGCGCTATTTTGATTGTCGACGAGGCATATGGTGAATACCTGACCCCTGAGCAGTCTATGCTCGATCAGACCTTAGTCTTGGACAACTTAATAGTTTTACGAACCTTTTCTAAAGGTTTAGGGCTCGCTGGGATTCGACTCGGTTACTTAGCCAGCAGTGAAAACCTGACTTCTGCAATCGAAGCTGCGGTGAGTGTGTTTACGCCGACTTACCCCTCAATAAAAATCGCATCGGCGACCTTACCCAATGCAAAACACTTCGTAGAAATGAACCGCAGCAAAACTGAATACTTTAAGCAGCAAATGATCGGCTTGTTGTCTGAGAACAATATTGAGGTGGTTGGCACGTCAATATCGACGCCCATTATGTTGTTGAAAAAGAGAGGAACTCACCTTTCAAAGCTATTTGAGAGTATCGGTATTAAGACATGTTCGGGTGTCGATTTTGCTATTACGTGCGACGCGATGACTGAAGAGTATGTTCGATTACGAATTGTTGGCAATGATATAGATTTAGAAGCGTTAAAGCAGCGTATTAAGCAGTTATAAAAGCAACCGTTATAAAATCAGTAGGCATAAAAAAGCCCGCACCTTGCGTTTACAAAGTGCGGGCTAAATTCATCTGGCTACTTGTTTAAGTAAGCAGCGTGGAACTCAATGTGTTCATCAATAAAGCTAGAGATGAAGTAGTAGCTGTGGTCGTAACCAGGCTGCATACGTAGATCTAAATCGGCATTGGTTACCTTAGCGGCTTCGACTAATTGCTCAGGCTTAAGCTGCTCAATCAGGAAGTTATCGGCTTCGCCTTGGTCGACCAACATTGGCAGCTTAGTGCCTTTGGCTTTTAGAAGCTCAGAGGCGTCGTACTGCTTCCACTCTTCAATATCTAAGCCCAAGTATTGGTTAAATGCTTTTTGGCCCCAAGGGCATTGCATTGGGTTACTGATTGGGCTAAATGCAGAGATAGAACGGTAGCTATCTTCGTTTTTAATGCCAATCGTTAGGGCACCATGTCCGCCCATGCTGTGACCAGAAATCGATTTTACGGATGTAACAGGGAAGAACGACTCAATTAATGCAGGGAGCTCTGTTACCACGTAATCGTACATGTGGTAATGGCTGTCCCATGGCGCTTGAGTGGCATTCACATAGAAGCCTGCACCTTGGCCGAGATCGTAATTTTCATCGTCGGCAACACCTTCGCCACGTGGGCTAGTGTCTGGTGCAACAATCGCGATGCCTTGTTCAGCCGCGGCTTTGAAAGCGCCGGCTTTTTGCATGAAGTTTTCATCGGTACAGGTTAAGCCTGACAACCAATACAAAACAGGAACTGGGTTTTCTTTGCTTGCGTTAGGTGGCAAGAAAATCGCAAAACGCATGTTGCAGTCAAGCGTTGCAGAAAAGTGGGTGTATTGTTTGTGCCAACCACCAGCAACCTTTGCTTGGCTAATGTTTTCGATTGTCATCTATTGTGCTCCGTTAGGTTGATGGTTTGGGGAGTAACATGTCTATAGCATTTTAAGTTTCACCACCCACCGGGCAGGAGGTGGTGAAGACAGTTTCGCTCTGATGTTTAAGTCAGAACTGCGGTCTCGATACCGAGGTATCGAGACCAAGGGGTATTATTTATCCATATGTAGAACAGTACGGATAGATTCACCTTTGTGCATTAGGTCGAATGCTTCGTTTACGTCCTGCAGACCCATAGTGTGAGTAATGAACTCTTGAAGACCAAACTCACCCGCCATGTAACGGTTAACGATTTCTGGAAGCTCAGAGCGGCCTTTAACACCACCGAAAGCAGAACCGCGCCATACACGACCAGTCACTAGTTGGAATGGACGAGTAGCGATCTCTTGACCTGCGCCCGCAACACCAATGATGACTGATTCGCCCCAACCTTTGTGGCAGCACTCAAGTGCTTGACGCATCACGTTTACGTTACCGATACACTCGAAAGAGTACTCAACACCACCGTCTGTCATCTCAACGATAACGTCTTGGATTGGCTTGTCGAATTTAGTTGGGTTGATGCAGTCAGTCGCGCCAAGCTGTTTTGCTAGCTCGAATTTGCTCTCGTTGATATCAACACCGATGATGCGGTTAGCACCAGCCATGCGAGCACCAATGATTGCAGAAAGACCGATACCGCCTAGGCCGAATACAGCAACGTTGTCGCCTTTTTCAACTTTAGCTGTGTTCAGTACCGCGCCCATGCCTGTTGTTACACCACAACCTAGAAGACAAACTTCTTCAAGTGGTGCTTCTTTGCTTACTTTCGCTAGAGAGATTTCTGGAAGTACTGTGTACTCAGAGAAAGTCGAGCAGCCCATGTAATGGAAAATCGTTTCGCCATTAATAGAGAAGCGGCTTGTACCGTCTGGCATTAGGCCTTTACCTTGCGTTTCACGAACGGCTTGGCATAGGTTAGTTTTACCAGATTTACAGAACTTACATTCGCCACACTCAGCAGTGTAAAGTGGGATAACGTGGTCGCCAATCTCAACACTTGTCACGCCTTCGCCGATCATCTCAACGATGCCGCCACCTTCGTGACCAAGAATTGAAGGGAAGATACCTTCTGGATCGTCACCTGATAATGTGAATGCGTCAGTGTGACAAACACCAGTAGCAACGATGCGAACTAGAACCTCACCAGCTTTAGGAAGTTGTACATCAACTTCTTCCATTTTTAGTGGCTCGCCAGCTGCCCATGCAACCATTGCTTTTGATTTGATATGCGTTTGACCAGGTTTAATTTCGATTGTCATTGGATGTTTCCTATATATGTCAGTACAGCGGATAACTGTGCAATTAAATTCAACCCGTTAAGCGTAGTTGAGCTTAATTGTTTCCGCTCTCTCGTTTTGTTGGAGCTAGTATAGGTGTGAGTGCATGTTTTGATAATACCCTTAAATAGAAAATGATTATTACGTATTTGTAATAATAAGTATGGAGCGGTCAGTTTTCTTATTGGCAACTATCTTAGCTAGAGCGACTCAGGTTTGAGGACAGGCGACTTATCCAAACGGTCTGAATACATTGTCTTTACTGATGTTTAGGTGGAGGTTTTATGGCGATTTATATATTAACCTTCAATTCGTGTTGTTGAGCTATCAGCTTTTAGTATGGATGGTAACTTTTTGAATTTTAACGATTGAAGCAATGTCGCATAAGCGTACGTTGTGCGACGTTTTGTAAGATATCAGAAACAATAGTGTCATTTTTCTCATCTAGTCTCCTCGCCAAATTTTGAGTTCTAACTTTTTGGGAAGAGAAAATGAGAAAGAGTACATTGACCGTACTGTCAGGCTTAATAGCAGCCACATTAGTTGGTTGTAATTCAAGTTCACCAAGTGACGACAACGGCAATCTAGATAGCGCAGTGCAAGTCGCATTCATGCCTGATATCCATTTCCATGATGTTTACGGCAAATTTGAAGATGGTTCGTTCGCGGGACTCTACAACTCGGATAGTGGCGAGTATGCGACAATTCGAACGATGGAGTCTCAGATGAACTCCACTCGTCTATTCAATGAAAACTACTTTGCGATGATAGCGGCGCTTGATGATGTGGTTGAGCGTGGCGTGAAATACGTAGCCTTGCCAGGTGACTTTAGTGACGACGGCCAGCCGATTCATATGCGTGGCTTAGTTAGCATCTTTGATCACTACCGCGAGACTCATGGTCTTGAGTTTTTTGCAGCGCCAGGCAACCACGATCCAGTGCGTCCATTTACAATCCCTGCGGGTAAATCTGATTACCTAGGCGAGGGTGGTAAGAAGCAGCGTATCTATAGCCGCGGTAAAGAAGAGTGTGTTGGTTATGACGATGAGTGGACGACTATTCCCGGTGAAGGTGACAACTTAGCAACCATCTGTACTGAAGAAGTACGTGAATGGGGCTATGAAGAGATCATGAGTATCCTAGGCACTCACGGCTTCTACCCTCAGCAAGACTATCTCTACTTTGAAACGCCTTACAGCAGCGACCAAGCTCGAGCTAGTTACAGCTATGATTTAGCGAAAGAAGAAGCGGCTTTTGATAAGCGCATGTACGAGATCTGTTATGAAGGTACGGGTGGTAGCTACAAAGAAAGTGGTTACTCAAGCTGTTCTGAAGTGCCGGATACCAGTTACTTAGTAGAGCCAGTGAAAGGGCTTTGGTTGTTGGCGATCGACGCGAACGTTTATCGCCCGAAAGAAAATTCGTCTGATAGCTCTGTAGATGGAAACACGTTCGATGGTTCAAGCAGTGCTGGTTACAACATGATGCTGACTCACAAAGAACACGTAATTGATTGGATCTCTGATGTTGTAAAAGCAGCGAAAGAGCAGAACAAGACGCTTGTCTCTTTCTCGCACTTCCCAATGACCGACTTCTACAACGGCGCTTCTGAAGAGATTGAAGATCTGTTTGGTGAAGGAAGCCATCAGCTGGCTCGTGAACCGGATGACGATACCAGCCGCGCATTAGCTGCTACTGGTCTAAATATCCACGTTGGTGGCCACATGCACTTTAACGATACGGGTAAGAAGAGCTTCAATATCGATGGAGTTCAGCACACACTCTTCAATATTCAAGCGCCGTCGTTAGCGGGTTACATTCCCGCGTATAAACTGTTGAACATTCGTCCTGATAATCAGATTGAAGTTGAGACGGTGGTCATCGATCAAGTTAAGCGTTACAACGAGCTATTCAGTCACTATGAAGAAGAGCATGAATACCTTACTCAAGCTGCGAATGGCGATCCTGATGCAGAAGCTAAGATTTGGAACAAAGATATTCTGAATTCAGAGAGTTACTACGAACTGACTGATTGGCACATCCGTGAACTAACACGCCTACGTTTCCTTCCGGGTGACTGGCCGTTAGAGATGCGCGCTATGATCATGGAAATGAATGGCGAAGAGATGATGATCATGTCTCAGTTAGAAACCAACTTTACCGTGTGTCAGTTAGCTAATGAACTGGGTTACGATGTTGGCGCTTGTGTGGAAAATGGTGTTGATGACTACGATCAATTCCAACAAGACTGGCAAACAGCTAAAGTTGTCGCTGAGAAACTGGCTTCTTTAGAGGGACTAGAGTTAGCTGAATTTGCAGAGTGGAGTGGTGAGTTGTTAGCGACCGACTTCTACCGTTTACGTAACGCAGACGAACTGGCATTCCGTGATATCGGTGAAACACAATTGCGCCAATATGAGTTGTTAAGCCGAGAACTTTCAGAGTTCGATGGCACTGTCGATTCAGAATTGGGTGACCTTGGACAATATACCGTTGGTGAAGTGTTCCGCTCTCGTTTTGGTAGCTTGTTCGTGATTCTTGAAAAATTCGCAACAGGCCAAGCAAGTGACCACTTCTTGATTGATATCGACCAACAAACTCTGACCGATCTTAAAGGTGAAGTGAAGCGCGATATCCTAAGAGGTTCATCATCAGCAAATTAAGCGGCTCAGATTATTAGCGGATTAACCTATTAGCTGATTAAAAAAGAGCTCTACACATGATGTTGTAGGGCTCTTTTTGTCTTTCTGTTCTTCGATGAATGAACCATCACATTTAAGAATTTTTAAGGTACGTCATAATAATTGCTTACTGAAAATCACATGAATTGGAAATAAAACTACAATATTCTGAGCGCCGTATTTAATGTTGTGGACTCATACATGCTTTTATCTCTTCCGCCTCCAGTGATGCTGTCACTTGCCATCGTGCTTGAAGTTGTCGCGACTTCTTTATTGCCTAAAACGCAGCAATTTACTTCCCTTCCTGCGACCGCCGCAGTACTCGTCGGTTATGGCTTTGCTTTTTATCTGTTGTCTCTCACGGTTCAAACCATGTCTTTGGGTGTGGCGTATGCGATTTGGTGTGGCGCAGGGATAGTGTTGGTCGCGGCGTTGTCTTGGTTGGTCTACGGGCAAAAGCTAGACATCTACGCGATCATTGGCATCGCTTTGATTCTGTCTGGTGTGGTGGTCATTAACCTGTTTTCAACGTCGGTGAGTCACTAAGAGTCTATTTCCTACTTCTGAAGGAACAAACTAATTGGAATCTAGAGTAGTTAGCCTTCAACTTAAGGTATTGAATATAATATAGTAATTCCAATAAATGCATTTTGTGCATGTATTTTATGAAAACAGCTCACTTTACTCATAGATTGGTCGGTTTAGTATAGCCAGCAGAAACCAATGATTATAAATAATCATAGATATTATCTGTTTATCAATAACTTAGGGGGTCATTATGACTATTCCGACAACCGATATGATGGAAGCTTGGGCGGGATTTCAAGCTGGCGAGTGGCAAACATCCGTTAATGCACGTGATTTTATTCAGCGAAACTACACCCCTTATGAAGGTGATGAATCTTTTCTTGCGGACGTGTCGGACTCGACGACACAGCTATGGGAATCGGTGCTAGAGGGTATTAAAGAAGAAAGCCGCACTCATGCCCCTGTCGATTTTGATACTGATATCGTTTCCACTATCACCTCACACGATGCAGGTTACATTGCAAAAAACCTCGAAAAAATCGTGGGTCTACAAACCGATAAACCACTGAAACGCGGCATCATCGCTAATGGTGGTATTCGAATGGTGAAAACGTCGTGCGAAGTGTACGGTCGTGAATTAGAGCCACAAATCGAAAAGATCTTCACTGAGTACCGCAAAACGCATAACCAAGTAGCGTTCGATCTTTATACTGACGAAATTAAAGCATGTCGCCGTTCTGGTATTATTACTGGTCTGCCGGATGCTTATGGTCGTGGACGCATTATCGGCGACTACCGTCGTCTTGCTTTGTACGGTATCGACTTCCTAAAATTAGACAAAAATGAGCAATTCAAATCGACTCAGAAGATGCTTGAAACGGGTGGTGATTTAGATAAGACATTGCGTCTACGTGAAGAGCTTACTGATCAAATTCGTGCCCTTGATGAAATGCGAGAAATGGGTTTGAAGTACGGCATTGATATGTCTTCTCCTGCTCGTACTGCGCAAGAAGCAATCCAATTTACCTATTTTGGCTACTTAGCTGCGGTTAAGTCTCAAAATGGTGCTGCGATGTCGCTAGGCCGCACATCAACCTTCCTAGATGTTTACATCGAACGTGACCTTAAACTTGGTCTGATTGATGAAAAACAAGCGCAAGAGTTGATTGACCATTTCATCATGAAGCTTCGTATGGTTCGTTTCCTTCGCACTCCTGAATATGATTCATTGTTCTCTGGCGACCCAATTTGGGCAACAGAAGCAATGGCTGGTATGGGCGTTGATGGTCGTACTCTTGTTAGCAAAACGACTTTCCGCTACTTGCACACATTGCACACGATGGGCCCAGCACCAGAGCCGAACATGACGGTTCTATGGTCTGAACAACTGCCTATCGCGTTTAAACAATACGCGGCTAAAGTGTCTATCGAAACCTCATCACTTCAGTATGAGAACGATGATCTAATGCGTGCGGATTTTGATAACGACGATTACGCGATTGCGTGTTGTGTGAGCCCGCAAGTGGTTGGCCAACATATGCAATTCTTTGGTGCTCGTGCAAACCTTGCCAAAGCGTTGCTTTACACCATTAACGGTGGTGTTGATGAAAAATCTAACATGCAGGTTGGTCCTCAAGTTGCTCGTATCGAAGATGAAGTTCTCGATTTTGACCGCTTAATGCCTCGCTTTGATGACATGATGGATTGGCTTGCAACGCAATACGTCACTGCGCTGAACGTGATCCATTACTCGCATGACCGTTACAGCTATGAAGCATCGTTAATGGCATTAATGGATCGCGATGTTCATCGCACAATGGCTTGTGGTATTGCAGGGTTGTCGGTTGTTGCTGACTCGTTAGCGGCTATCAAATACGCGAAGGTAACACCAGTACGTAACGAAGATGGCATCGCTGTCGACTTTGAGATTGAAGGCGAATATCCAAAATTTGGCAACAACGATTCACGTGTCGATGATATTGCTTGTGATTTGGTTGAACGTTTTATGAAGAAAATTCAGAAAAGGAACACCTACCGTGAAGCGGTTCCAACTCAATCTATCCTTACGATTACTTCAAACGTTGTATATGGTAAAAAAACCGGTAACACGCCTGATGGTCGCCGCGCTGGTATGCCATTTGGCCCGGGCGCAAACCCAATGCACGGTCGTGATGAGAAAGGGGCGGTGGCTTCACTTTCTTCAGTTGCCAAACTGCCATTCGAGTTCGCTAAAGATGGTATCTCTTACACCTTCTCAATCGTACCAAATGCACTAGGTAAAGATGACCTAAGCCAAAAAGTGAACCTAGCAGCACTAATGGATGGTTACTTCCACCACGAGGAAAGTGCAGGATCGATTCGTATTGAGGGTGGGCAACATCTTAACGTGAACGTGCTTAACCGTGACATGTTGTTGGATGCCGTCGAACATCCAGAAAAATACCCACAGTTAACCATCCGAGTCTCGGGTTACGCAGTACGATTCAACTCGCTAACACGTGAGCAGCAACAAGATGTAATTAGCCGTACGTTTACTGCTAAGATCTAACCGTAAACTTCAAGTTATACGGTCCTAAAAAGCGCGAGAATGACATCCGTCTCTCGCGCTTTTTTGTGCGTCGAGTATGGCGGTAATCATGTTGTTGGACGTCGCGTTGTCTTGGCTGGTATATGGGCAAAACCGATATTTACACGGTGATTGGTATCGCTTTGATTCTTTCGGGTGTGCTGATCATTCACCTGTTTTTTATGTTGATAAGGTCGCTTCGGGACAAGAACACCTTAGTGCTACGACTCTAAAACGTTTGTGCCCCATTCCAATTCGGGATGCATGTCTGTCACACTTCAAGGCTAGCCATTTGGCCTACATTTTCTAACCAGTGCAGTGTCTAGTGAAGTGCGGGCTAACCAAATGGCTCTTTCCTTAGTTGTTCACTACCAGATCATTGGTTTGGGTCACCCGCAGCCCTATAGAGTCTCTAGTTTTACTAGATCACACTTTGTTATATATCTCTAAGCTCGCACCTTCAATGGAATAGCCTGACTCGACCCCTATGTCATCAGAAATTACTGTTTCTGTTTTCAAGGTTCCTGTGATGTAAACGATATCCCAAAGGTCTTTAGTTGGAGTCCCTTCTTCAAACTTGACGTAAATAATCTGGTTTGGAGGTGGTGGTGGAACGTGAATACACGCACCATAAAAGGGAACCAAAAGAAACTCAGAGATTGACTCTGAGTCCCCTTCTAATGGAATCACGAAACCCGGTATTTTGACGTTGCTGCCATTCAGTTCTGGACGAACACTTCCCACTAGAGCCTGCTGAGCAACATTCGCACTATGGTCAAGGGCAGCAAGGGTTTCATCGCTGACGCGTGCACGTTCGCTTTCTGGGATCAGATCAAGCCACTCAATTTCTACCGTATTTTCATCGCGCACTTGGTTTGCTGCAAAAGAGGCAGAGCTGAATGTCACCATGATCAAAGAAGCGATGAACAATATGTGTTTCATATATTAACCTTTGTATTGTACATAACCCTTGTGCTGCACAGATTTGCGCGTCGATGGAAATTGCCACCGGTTTAAGGGGGATTAAGCCGATGGCGAGGGACAAAGCGAGCTAGGGCTTATTTCACTTGGTACTTGCTGTTAGTACGGATGTAGATTGTTGCCTCAGAGTCCCCCGTGTTGGTGATGTTATGAGAGAACTTGCCCTCAGATTCCACGTAGCTTCCCGGGTTTAAAGTAAGATTGCTGCTTTGTTCTTTTGAGTTGTACTCAATCGAGCCTGCAATCACAACGGCGCGGAACTCACTTGCGTCCGTGGTGATTTTTCCTTCAAAGCCGGCAGGCAGTTTGATCATTGAACCACCCATGTCAGAAGTGCTACCCCAAACATACGTTGATTGAACACCGTCTACTTTGATATCGTGAAGATCACTGCTGTTTAGCCACACGATATTGTCTTTATGCAAGTTTAGAGGACGTTCGCCATTATCGAACTTCTCTTCAGATGGTTGAACTAGATATGGACCCGCATCAATCTCAAGGTAGATTAGGTTTGTTTCACCGTTTGCGGCAGTGGTGTGGTCTTCACCTGCTGGTTGCGTCCAGAACGAGCCTGTTGGCATCCACATCTTTTCTGATGTTGGATCGTCATTATGCATTTGACCTTCAATGACCACACCGCGGTACGTGATGTTATGAATGTGCGGTGGTGACTCAAAACCCTTGTTAAAGCGTACCAACATACCTGTTGCGGTATCCGTTGTACGGTCACCCCAAAGGTCCGCAGCTCCCGGGCTAAGTACGCCGCGCAAAGGGTTTAGATAACCCCACTCAATATCGTTTACCGCGACAACTTTTGAAGAACCTTCATCGGCAAAAGAAGGTGTAGTAAGTAGCGTTGCGGCTAGTGCTAATGTCGATGCTTTAAATAATGATTTCATAGTAATGTCTCTGCTGTATTTGCTTGAGGTGAATATTATTCAAAATTATTCATTCGATAAACGGGCTAATTTTTAATACACTTTCCTTAAATCGTGGATAATAAAACTGACCATTCGAGTAGTGAAGAGTGTAGTGATGAAAATTTCAGATTTACAGGTTTTGTTGAAAGTTGCTGAGCTTCAATCGATTACAGCCGCGGCGAATCAACTTGATATGAGCTCTTCTGCTGCAAGTGTGTCATTAAAACGGATAGAGCAAGAGTTAGGAGCCGAGTTATTTGTTCGAACGACGCGAAAGATGCGCATGACCCCAGAGGGTGAGCGGTATCTACCTTTGTGCCAACAAGCATTGGATTTGTTGCAACAAGGGCAGGTGTTGGTCAATGAAGAGCAGCAATCCATCAGTGGGGAAGTTCGTATCGCGGTGTCTTCTGAGATGGGGCGCAACCTGATGCGCGTTTTGCTTAATGATGTAATGGACAAGCATCAAGACCTGTCATTGAGGCTCCATGTGAGTGATAGCCGAACCGATTTTTACCGCGATGGGGTCGATGTGGCGTTACGAGCTATGACTAAAGGTGCCGCGCAAGAATCCAACTTGTATGGATTTAAGATCTGCGATATCCCTCATGTTCTATGCGCTTCTCCTGATTATATTGAAAATCACGGTCGACCTTTGGTTCCTGATGATTTATATCAACATAAAGCCTTGCTCTACAAACTGTACGAAGTCGTGCACGACGGTTGGGATCTTTATCATGGTGATCAAAAATACAGAATAAAAATGAACAGTGATCGAGCTGTGAATGATGGTGATATTGTTCGTCGGTGGTGTATTGATGGGGTGGGGATAGCGAAGAAATCCGCTATTGATGTCGGTGAAGATTTACTCGCGGGCCGATTAGAGAGGATATTAGTTAATAGCGATATACCACTGACCGAAATGTGGCTGATATTACCGAGTCGTCAGTTGATCTCTCCAGCGATTCGATTAATACGTGATGAGCTAAAAGTCAGGATTCACCAGCTTCGCGACAACTTGCTTGAGCAAGGGTTGATTGAAACTCGTGAATGGCCGCTGGATAACTAGCTATGGTCGCCAATAATTGTTCTAGAGACAAGCTAAACCAGCGTTTGCCATACTTCAGTTAATTCGTCTTTCCCTAATTTAGCAAAAGTGCTAACTCAGAAATGTCCGTGCGACCTGAAGTCGTATGAAGCGTTGTTCACCACGAAGAGTGAACCATCTGTACCACCAGATGCCCCTAAGAGCCTGAATAAAGCAGCGGCTCTGACAATGTAACGAAGCTTGGTCGTTAAACTGAGCGGGAACGGAATCGTGAGAGGACGTTTCTCCTGACAACCACAAGTTGGGTGAGTGCTAGGGGGTCAATATGATGAATGTAATGTGAATCCATTTAAGGCGCGTTATATGATGAAGCAGCGGAAGTGGTTAATACGCTGTAGCCAAAAGGCAACGAGAGTCGGAAAGAGATTGGACATTACTCTTTCGTGGTCATTGCACTCTCCGCACCATTGTGGGCATCTAAGTTGACATTTTACGCGACATACGGAACAGGGTAAGCCTGTATATCTCCCTATGGGAAAGCAGCCTGTGAAGGTTGCCGATAGGTATGCAGGTAAAGGAGGTTAGAAAAAGCGAATGCTACTTTGTAATGAAGTAGATACAGGTTTATATCTGGCGCGAAAGCGAGCTGACTTCTAACTGGTCTCCCGTTGCGAGATAGCTTGAAGAACTTTATTAAAGAAGAAAAGCAAATGATGATTTCGAATGAAATTAGTGCGTCTTCTGACAACGAACCGTGGTTTCTTATTCATCAAGTGGTCATTGGGTCAGTTTTAAAGCTTTGAGTGTGTATCGCAAAGGTAATTTTGTTACTGGGTGCTTAACGGTGCCTTTGTGGAGGCTTGAGCCGTATGCAGTGAAAGTTGCACGTACGGTTCTGAGGAGGGAGGCACCTGGTAACAGGTGCCGCCTATCCGACAGAGCCTTCATAAGCTGAATTTTTACTCGTGGTACTTCCTAGTTCAAAAGTCCTCCTTTCCGACTCAGACCCGAACTCTATATGAGTTGTCGGGAGATTTTCTTTTACCCTCCCTACATCAAACGGATCCATAGCTGATCTTCCTAGCGACTTACAACGTAAGAGGTTAGCTAAAAGGGAGAAAACAATATGTCCACCGTCTATGTCAGCATCGGAAGCAACATTAACCGCGAACATCACATCACAGAATCTCTCAAAGCATTGAATAGTCACTTTGCACCTCTGAACATTTCTAATTTCTACGATTGTGAGCCTGTTGGTTTTGAAGGGGACAACTTCCTAAACCTAGTCGCAGGGTTTGAATGTGACCTTTCTATCGCTGAACTGGCTAAGGTTCTGCATCAAATCGAATTAGAAAATGACCGCAAGCGAGAAACTAAAGAATATGCCTCGCGCACGATGGATATCGATATCCTTCTTTACGGTAACGAAGTAGGCATTATTGATGGAGTAGAGCTGCCTCGAGGTGAAATCACCGAGTACGCTTTTGTGCTTCGACCGTTAGTTGATGTTGCCGCGCAAGAACTTCATCCCACTCTAGATATCTCTTTTCAGCATCTCTGGAACAACTTCGATCAGCTGAGTCAGAAAACCGAACTTATACCGTTCGAGGTCAGCTTCACTTAGTCCCTGTAACTGCTTTAAACAGAACGCTTGAGCTTTATTGATCTTTTCCTCTAATAGGCACGTAACTCACTCTACCTTCTAAGGATCGGAAACTGTTATGAATCACAATGCGATTATCACCATCACAAATCTCAGATTAAGAACCTTCATCGGCTTCAACGAAGAAGAAAAAACCAAGCAGCAAGACATCGTCATAAATGCGGAGATCCATTATCCCGCGAACAACCTTTGCCTCTCTGATGATGTGGAGAACGCACTTAACTACAAAAATATCTGCAAAAAAATTATTGAACATGTTGAATCTGGACGGTTTCTGCTTTTAGAAAAGTTAACCAGCGACGTACTCGGTATTTGTATCGACCATTCATGGGTCCAATACGCTCAGGTGAGAATTGACAAGCCTCATGCTCTACGTTTCGCCGATTCCGTCTCGCTCACCCTGAGCTATGAAGCAGAACTTGAAGATTAACTCATAAGGAGAGAGTCATGCTGAATACAGAAGCCGAAAAAGTAAGAGAAGCTTTGCTCGCAAAAGGACTTGAAACCCCGATGACATCGAGCGAAATGAACCCCGACCAGAAGTACAACCGCATCAAAGGGCTTTTGACGGAAGTTGTCAGTACGCTCGGGCTGGATTTAACCGATGACAGTCTCGCTGAAACACCTCATCGCATTGCAAAGATGTACGTTCACGAGATATTTTCAGGGCTCGACTACAATAACTTCCCCAAAATTAGTGTTATCGACAACAAAATGTCAGTTGATGAAATGGTTAAGGTATCGGATATAGATTTAACTTCGACGTGCGAACATCACTTCATCACCATCGATGGTTTAGCACAAGTGGCTTATATCCCAGAATCCAAGATTCTTGGGCTATCTAAAATAAACCGTATTGTTCGATTCTTTGCTCAGCGTCCGCAGGTTCAAGAACGCCTTACACAGCAAATCCTGGTCGCGATACAGACTCTAGTCGAAACAGAAAATGTGGCTGTGACGATTAAAGCAACTCACTACTGCGTTAAATCGAGAGGCGTTATGGACGCTAACTCTGAAACCACCACAACCGCGCTTGGTGGCAGTTTCAAAACTAACCCTCAAACTAGAGCTGAGTTTTTACGATGAGTGAAACGATTCTAATAACTGGAGTGGGGAAGCGTTTAGGATTCGCTCTGGCGCAGCAACTTATATCTGACGGATACAAAGTCGTTGGCACTTACCGAAGCGACTATCCCCAGCTGAAAATACTGCGCGACAGTGGAGCCGACTTGCAACAGGTAGATTTTTATCAACAAAGTAGCTTAGAGGGTTTTTTGCATTATGTTGGTCAAGAATATAAGGCGATTCGAGCCATCATCCATAACGCTTCCGACTGGAAGCCTGAGAACAAGACAAACCCCAGTGAAAATGCATCACAAATCATGCACCAGATGATGACGATTCACGCCACCGTGCCTTATCTGGTTAATTTAATGCTCAAAGACCAACTAATGTCTGGCGATAAAACGTCGGACATCATCCACATCAGTGATTACGTTGCGGAAAAAGGCAGTAAAAAACACATCGCTTACGCGGCCAGTAAAGCCGCACTCAACAACTTGACGCTGTCGTTCTCAGCGATGCTGGCTCCCAAGGTGAAAGTCAATACTCTCTCTCCTGCCATGATAAAATTCAATGAACATGATGACGAGGCGTACAAAACCAAAGCTCTGAAAAAAGCACTGATTCCCTCAGAGGCAGGCTTTGAAGAAGTGATAGATGGCATTAAGTTTGTTTTGGCTAGTCACTATATGACAGGAAGGACTTTGCACCTTGATGGCGGCAGGCACTTGAAGTGAAGTTCATGCGTTGTGATCTTGAGGCAGGATAGTCAACTAATCTATTCGTCTTTCATATCGTCTAACTACATTTTTTTAAGTTGTCCCTCGACACTTTTTGGGTTTTAGACATTAGAACGTGTTTGCATGGGCGACTCACCAAACAACTGCTTGTAGCTTTGGCAAAAATATCCCAGATGAAAAAAACCAAAGTCAAAGGCGATTTCATTGATGCACCGTTGTTCGCTCGGATTTTGCAGAATGCGCCGTACCTGGTTGAGACGTACATTTTGTATAAATTGTTTTGGTGATATGTCACAACAGGACTCAAAGGTGTATTGCAGCGTACGGCGACTGACATAAACCGCATCGCACAGTTCAGACACGGTGACGGGCTTACGGTACTGCGAGTTATCTAGGTACTGCCTAATTCGACGCATTGTGTTCTCACGCTGTGAGGCATTGGTTTTTTGCATATTTTGATTAGACGATTGAGCGAACAATTCGACCAACATATCTTGAACAATGGATTGATGAGTTTGAAAAGACCAGCGAGATTGACTCGGGGAGAGTAGTAAGCTCAAGTAAGCTTTTATTTGTTGGGTGTAGTGTTGAGAGCAACCAAGAAAGTGGCTCTTGCTGTTTAATGATTCAATCTCTAGCTGTTGCTGAATCATTTCAACCAGTGAAGGGCTTATGACTAACCCATAAATAGAAAAGGTTTCTGGCGTAAGTAGCTCAAAATCCGCCCCAGCCTCACGGATCAAAATACTATCAGGATTACCTTGTGCGTAATTGATGTGTAAAGGTCTATCGTTAGCACTGATCCCTAACCAAATCCCTTCATTAATACGACATTGCTGCTTGAGTTTTCGGTTGCTGTCTTCTCGAAATAGGTGCACGTGAGAAAATTTTCGTTCACGGATCTGACCTAGAAAACTTCCTTGACTCAGTTGGTCATATTCTTGCTGCCAGTTAAAGAGGCTGGCTGCCTGCTGATTTGCATCAAATGTGTTGAATGTGCACAAATTAGGTGCATAACGCATCAATTCTTCATCCTTTCTCATCATTCCATGACCTACCCATGTGACCCATATTAGTACAGTTTGTCTTTAAGTTTATGTTTATTAATGCTTTTTTATGTTTGCCGATTCTTGATATTCATTCGGTTCAAAAATCGCTTAATTACTCATATATACAAAAGGTTATTGAGCAAGAACTGAACCAGTTTATGAAGAGGGAATTTATGACAGCAGCTTATCGCCGACAACAAGGGCACCTGGTTTTTAACTTTGAGTCGTTAGCAGATCTGATGGCAAAGGCTACGCCAGAGCGTTCAGGGGATGTTTTGGCTGGTGTATCTGCGACTTCTGCTGCAGAGCGTGTTGTAGCTCAGATGACACTGGCAGACTTGCCCCTAAAGACGTTTTTAAATGAAGCGGTGATCCCTTATGAAAGTGATGAAGTTACTCGTTTAATCATTGATAGCCATGATAGAGAGGCGTTTAAAGCGATTGATCACCTTACAGTGGGAGACTTTCGGAACTGGCTGCTAAGTGATGAAGCCGATAGTCTCACGCTTGCAAAGCTGCGTCCTGGTTTAACTCCAGAAATGGTGGCTGCAGTGAGTAAGATCATGCGTAATCAGGATTTGATCCAAGTCGCCAAAAAATGTCGGGTAGTGACTGCGTTTCGTAACACCATTGGCTTGCCTAGTCGTTTATCCACCCGTTTACAGCCCAATCATCCAACCGATTCTCTCAATGGCATTGCCGCCAGTATTTTTGATGGTTTGATGTATGGCAATGGTGATGCTGTGATCGGCATTAATCCCGCAACAGATAATGTACCACAGGCAATTAAGTTGATGAATCTGATGGAAGAGGTCATTCAACACTACCAGATCCCGACCCAATCTTGCGTATTAACCCATGTTACAAACACGATTGAAGCGATTGAGATGGGCGCTCCGGTGGATCTCGTCTTTCAATCTATTGGTGGCACTCAAGGTACGAACGACACCTTTGGTATTAACCTTTCGATCCTTAAAGAAGCAAACGAAGCGGCGCTTTCGCTGAACCGAGGCACCGTTGGAAGTAACGTCATGTACTTTGAGACAGGGCAAGGAACATCTCTCTCTGCCAATGCTTTTCATGGTGTGGACCAACAAACTTGTGAGACACGGGCTTATGCCGTAGCGCGTCATTTTAATCCATTGTTGGTTAATACCGTGGTCGGCTTTATCGGCCCTGAATATCTCTTTGATGGAAAACAGATTATTCGAGCAGGGCTTGAGGACCATTTTTGTGGCAAATTGCTTGGCCTGCCGATGGGGTGTGATATCTGCTATACCAACCATGCCTATGCCGATCAAAATGATATGGATAACTTACTGACATTGCTCGGTGTCGCTGAGTGCTCGTTCATTATGGGGATTCCGGGTTCCGATGACATCATGCTCAATTATCAAACAACCTCGTTTCATGATGCACTTTATGCACGCAAGGTGTTGGGTTTAAAACCTGCGCCGGAGTTTGAGGAGTGGCTAACTCAGATGCAGATTTTTGATGATGTAAAAGATGTGCGCCTAAATGAACGACTCTCCGGCTCATTTGCTGGCGCTCTAGCACAACTTAATGGAGACCCCGCACATGGGTAAGGTGGTCTCTATGGCAAAACATTCTGCTTCTAAGTTGGTAACTCAAAACCCTTGGCACGAGCTTAAAGGTTTTACATCGGCACGTATTGCACTGGGTCGAAGTGGAAATAGCGTTCCAACTAAAGAGTTGCTTTCATTTCAACTCGACCATGCACAGGCGATGGATGCCGTTCATTGTGCTTTAGATGTGGATTCATTGGTTGAGCTCATCGCTCAATCAAACTCGGTCATTCAACACACTTCTCAGGCACCAATTAAGGCGCACAGCAAAGCGACAGACAGATTCATGTATTTGCAAAGGCCGGATCTTGGTCGTGAGCTTGATGACGTCTGTTGGAATCAGTTGCAAGCCGTTCTTCATTCAGAGTCTCCCCCGTTTGATCTCGCGATAGTAGTGGCTGATGGCTTGTCTTCAATTGCCATTCAAAATCATGCAAATCCAGTCATTGAGCATCTGCTTTCTTTATTAGGGGAAGACGAAGTGCCGTGGCATGTTGCTCCTATTACTGTTGTGAGGCAGGGCCGAGTGGCAATAGGAGATGATGTTTGCGAGTGCTTACAAGCCAAGATGGTGGTGGTTTTGATTGGTGAACGCCCGGGACTGACCTCTCCAGATAGCATGGGTATGTACCTGACTTGGCAGGCAAGAAGAGGAGCAAAAGACTCTGATAGGAACTGCATTTCTAATATTCGCCCACAGGGGTTGGCTTATGAAGATGCGTGTAAGCGAGCGGTATACCTATTGAAGGAAGCTCGTCGGCTAGAGCTTTCTGGGGTCAACCTTAAAGACCGTTCGAGTATCGAGGAAGAAGGTGGTGAGCAGTTAGAAGACAAGCACACAGGCAATTTTTTAATTGGATAAAAGACAAAAATAGAGGGATTTACAATGTCAGAACATCAGGAATATTTGGCGCAAAGACAACTTAAAAGGGGCACTGCTGGGTGGATTTTGCTAGCAGGGTTAGGCGTTTCATACGTGATCTCTGGTGACTTTGCAGGCTGGAACTTTGGTATCGGTCAAGCTGGTTGGGGAGGCTTTCTTATTGCTGCAATTGCTATGGCGGTGATGTACTTTACCCTTGTCCTTTCTTTGGCGGAGATGTCTGCGGCTATTCCCGCTGCAGGAGGTGGCTATAGTTTTGCTCGACAAGCCATGGGACCAACGGGGGGATTTTTTACCGGCTTATCCGTCTTAATTGAGTATGCCCTTGCACCTGCCGCGATTGTCATTTTTATTGGCTCAGCGGTGAATGAACTAATGGGTATCGATGGTCCTCTTGTTTACGCGATCTTTTATGCCATCTTTATCGGTATTCATATGGCAGGGGTGGGAGAAGCTCTGAAAGTCATGATGGTCATCAGTGGGTTAGCCGTACTAGCAATTCTTATGACAGCAGGCGTATTGGTTAGTGAGTTTGATGCTAATAATCTGTTTGATATCGCTCCTGCAACCGCACAAGCCACAGAACTACTTCCTTTTGGTTGGTATGGTGTATGGGCGGCACTACCGTTTGCAATGTGGCTTTTTCTTGCGGTAGAAGGGGTTCCATTGGCTGCTGAAGAGGCGAAAAACCCGGCCAAGGATGTACCCAAAGGCATTATCGGCGCAATGCTATTCTTACTGGTCACCGCTACCTTAGTCGTTCTGCTGCTTGCGGGCGCTGTGGGTTCTGAAGCGATTGCGAATAGCGCCGTTCCTCTAGTCGATGCATTGAAGTTGACCGGTAATCCAACCGTTGCAACGGCTGTTAATATACTAGGACTTGCAGGACTTATTGCTTCATTCTTCTCGATTATCTACGGTTATAGCCGCTTGGTGTTTGCATTGTCTCGTGCGGGTTACTTGCCTCAAAGCTTGTCGCTTACAAACCAAAACAAAGTGCCTGCTCGTGCTTTAGTGGTGCCGGGTGTGTTTGGTTTTGCTGTGTCATTGACCGGAGAAGGCGACCTGATCTTGGCGATGGCGGTAGTGGGGGCGACAGTGTCTTATGCATTAATGTCGCTTAGTCATATATTGTTGCGTATCAAGCAACCAGAGCTTCACCGTCCATACAAAACACCGGGTGGCATGCTGACTTCCGGCACTTCACTAGTGCTGTCGCTTATTGCAATGACGGGTGTTTATGCTTTTGACCCATCTGCATTCTTTATGACTATGGGACTCTTTGTGATTGGTGGTGCTTATTATGGTCTATATAGCCGTAATAAATTGGTCGCATCGACCGCTGAGGAAGAGTTTGAGATGCTGTCGGTTGCAGAGAAAGAGCTTGAGGCTACTAATTAGATTCAATTTCTAATGGTATTTAAGGCTCTAGTGCTTTGCAGGAGCCTTTATTACACTACTTGTAGTAACTTGCGTGTAAACCCCAATCGCCATCACCTCTAACGATAAATATTAATTTAGAAATAGTGCCGTTTTAGGATCATTTTCTTGGAACGTTTTTGTCCAGACACTTGTCATGATTTTTTATAACGAGTTAGATTCATAGCGACGAGCCCCGAAGTTCATTGATAGTGAAGTTTTCATCGCGCTAATCATGTCGATTGCCTTTCTCTAAAGATAAGTTGAAATGATGCAAAGGAAGAATTCGGCATAGATTATGAATGGGATTGATTCAGTAGACGGAATATATGATTCACTAGTAATTAGAATGAATTACTGTTCGCATGTGTATATGTAGCCTACTCCAGACTAATTTCCCTCACACCCCAACACTGCCACAAACGCATCCAAATACTTCTCTATAGTTAAATCCGCAGAAACTGGCGGAAGTTCTACGGTAATGCATGGCAGGTTTCTTTCCTGACACCATGTGCCGAATGAGCCTGGGGTTTCGTAATCCACGTCTTCAACGAGCGGTAGGTTGAATTGTTTGCTTAGCCAAGTGGCAAGCTCCGATTGGGTTGGGTCATCGACCATGGCGAGAGGTTCGTGGAAAGAGATGACGAATTTTGGCTTACGCTGTTCAATGAGTGTGATGAGGGACTGCACTTCAGGTTCGAGCTGGTTGGCTTGGCCGGTTTTCACTTTTACATCTCTGACTGGTGTGTGGGAGCTCCAGCGATAGACAGTGCCGTTTGCTGTCCAATTTTGAGTTGGGAAGGCACGGTTCAGGTCGACTTGGTTTGCGTTGGCACGTGTTCCTAATTGATTGCCATCTGGGTTCATAGACAGAATCACATCGTGTCGCAAGTTGGCGGCTGGCAAGCTTCTCAGCGCACAAGATAATCCCGCAATAGAAGCGGTTTCATCACCGTGTGTGCCTGCTAAGATCAGCCCGCGAGACTCGCTTTCTATTTGCGCGGGGAAATAGAGCAAAGGCGCACCCAACACTGATTTTCCATATGACAGCGGCTTTATTGAAAATGCAGCTCTTTCCGTTCTTGGAATTAAACTCACCTTAATCTCCTGATTGATCAAGTACTATCAAGTATTAACGATTACACAAACTTACTTAAATAAACTAAAGCGTTAAAACTCGTCAACAGTCGCATTGTTAATTTTATTACTTGCTTCAAAGATAGGCTAGGAGAGCAAAAACATATGGATTTTAAGAAACATTCAACGGCTTTACTCATTTCATCTCTATTGACCCCTTTTATCTCAGTAACTGCCGTTGCTGACACATTGCCTGCGGGAACTTCTCTGGCGAAAGAACAACATTTAGTTCGTGCTAACGATGCAGAAGCGGCGACGCTTGACCCTGCGAAAGCAGAAGGCCTGCCAGAAATGCACATTCTACGTGACCTATTTGAAGGTTTAGTGATTCAAGATCGCGATGGCAATATCACCCCAGGTGTTGCACAGTCTTGGGAAACCGAAGACAACCAGACGTTTGTATTCCACCTACGTAAAGACGCGAAATGGTCGAATGGCGATCCGGTGACGGCCGATGATTTCGTGTATGCGATAAGACGCGCGGTCGATCCTAAAACGGCATCGCCGAATGTTTGGTATCTCAAGCTTACTCAAATCAACAACATTGCTGACGTAGCCGAAGGCAAAAAGCCCGTTGAAGAGTTAGGTATCTCTGCAGTCGATAAACACACGGTGAAATTCGAACTCGATAGTAAAGTGCCTTACTTTGTGGCGATGACAGGCCACACATCCATGATGCCAGTGCACAAAGCAACCCTAGAAAGTAGTGACAAGCCGTGGAGCGATCCTAAGCAATTTGTTGGTAATGGTGCATTCGTACTAGATGAGTGGGTGGTGAACGAGCGCATTGAGCTTAAGAAGAACCCGACGTACTGGGACAGTTCAGATACCCACTTAACCGAAGTAACTTATATTCCGTTTGAGAATCAGAATGCCTCGATTAACCGTTATGCGGTGGGCGAGGTCGATATTACTTCGGACGTGCCTACACACATGGCGCAGCAGCTTAAAAGCAAATATCAAGATGCGTTTACCACAGTGCCTCTGTTGTGTACTTACTACTACGCATTCAATACTACGCGACCACCTTTTGATGATGCGCGAGTACGTAAAGCTGTCTCTTATTCTATGATGCGTGACGTTATCACCAATGGTGTGACTCAGGTGGGCAACTTACCGGCTTATACCTTTGCTCATGAGTACACGGCTGGTTTTGATGCGACACAACCTGAATACAGTACTTGGACTCAAAAGGAACGTGATCAAAAAGCAAAAGAGCTGCTGAAAGAAGCGGGCTACGATGCGTCTAACCCGTTGGATTTCAAACTGCTTTACAACACCAGCGAATCGAACAAGTCGATTGCAGTGGCGATTGCATCAATGCTGAAAGGCAACTTAGGCGCACAAGTTGAACTAGAAAACCAAGAATGGAAGTCTTACCTAGTATCACGTCGCCAAGGTGATTTTGATGTGATGCGCGCGTCTTGGTGTGGTGACTACAATGAAGCATCAACCTTCTTGAGCCTATTGCGCTCTGGTTCTTCGGGTAACTTTGCTCGTTACAATAACGACAAGTACGACGCAGCAATGGACAGCGCCTTAGCTGCAACCAGTGAACAAGATCGCCAAGGTTTCTATGATCAAGCAGAACAGTTGTTGGCAGAAGATATGCCGATCGCACCAATTTACTACTACATGCAGGCTCGCCTAGTGCGACCAAGTGTCGGTGGTTTTGCTAAGAACAATGTAGAAGGGCGTATCTACTCTAAAGATCTCTACATCAAAGAGTAATTGATCTTCTGACATATCAAAAAAACCTGAAATAGAGAAAAGGGACGTTGATCATAAATATCTGATCAACGTCCCTTCGTCATTAATCTGTAACGGTAAGCGCAAAAAACTGAAACCTGATTGAAGTATTTTTCACTTTTATTTCAATCAGGTGAAGCCATGTTACCCCCTCTACGTGCCCTTGTTGCGTTCGAAGCTGTTGCCCGCCTCGGTTCTATTGGCGAGGCTGCCCGAGAGCTTTGTGTCACGCAAGCGGCGGTTAGCCAACAGCTCAAAAGTTTAGAAACCTTCCTCGCCTGCCATCTTTTTATCAAAAATACCCTTTTATCAGGCTCGATATTCAGCTGGTGGACTGGCCATCAACCAATCCTTGTCAGAATGTCGATATCGAACTAACCAACGGCAAGGTCGAAAGCGAAGACACCCATAGTGAGCGACTGTTTCAGGAGCATAGGTAACTGGTGTGCAGCCCTTTCAGAGAAATTACGCTCAGCAATTCAGAAGATCAAACTTGAGCAACAACCAACTCTAACAATTAAGTCTAGTTTTGGTATTAGCTTGCTATCAGAAAAGGAAAAGTGGAAAGACTGTGCGATCGCGCGCTTTATCAAGCAAAGCTAAAAGGACGAAATACAATTGTGATTGAAGAGTCATACCCGGCATCAACAAAAGCGATCGGCAGCTCTTAGTTTGACTAAGAGCCAACATCCACACAAATTATTTTTGGCATGTTTAGCCCTAAAAGGCTTTCGTCGTGCAAAGTGATGACGAAAATCGGTAAATAAAAGTCAAAAATAAAAACGCGAGCGGTAGATTGCGATTTATGTTGGTGCTACGTTATGAGCAATTTATAACATATAAGTCATGACACATTAGACTGAGAGATAGCAGCTAACGATGAACAAGACAAAAAGATATCCGGCCAGCATAGTATTCAGCTACCTAATACTTTCATCTTTATGGGTTTTATTTTCTGATCTCGCGGTTGAATCATTATCAAATGACTTGCGTGAACATGCCTTAGCACAGACAGTCAAAGGTCTGGTATTTATCATTCTAACGTCTGCTCTGTTATGGGTAATGGTTCGGAAAAATAATCGCGATTTAGAGAGCGCCAACGATCTTGATAGTGTCACCGGACTTCATAGCCCTTCAGTCTTTTATCGATATTTAAATAAAAGACTGAAAAATTCTCAAGCCAGTGACCATTATGTCCTCTTCTTATTAGACATTGATAACTTCAAATCTGTCGCTGACCAGATCGGATTCGAGAATACTAATTCATTTTTAAAAGATATCGCACGATCTATTGAACTTCCTATAGAGCATCAACCGCTTTCATCACGAGTGCACTCAGATGGCTTCGCGTGCTTGGTTAAACTCAACCACACGGAGCATATTGAATCCTACATTGCCCTCGTACATCGTAGATTTAACCAGTGTGCTTATCGTTATGATATCCACGCCACTTGTTGTATTGGCGCTGCTCTATTCCCCTCGGATGGGAATAATGCCAAGCAACTCATGGCATCTGCTACCCACGCCTTAACTGAAGCAAAGAAAAGCAAGGACACGATTGAATTTCATGACCCAAAACTCACTGAGCTTGAACGTCAACGTCAAGAAATGGTGCAAGAATTACGTAAAGCGATTGATGACAAAGCGATTGATATTGTGTTTCAGCCTAAATTCAACATTGAAAGTAGACTCGTCGCAGGTGTGGAGGTGTTGTCTCGTTGGACGCATGAGCGCTATGGTGTCGTTTCACCGGATATCTTTGTCGCGCTAGCAGAAGAGAATTATTTTTGTCGTGATTTGACTACGTTAGTTCTAGAGAAGACTGCGTCACAACTTAGGGCTAATGGCTTGCTAGGGAATGAGCTTAATAGTGTCTCGGTCAATATTTCAGCGGTAGAGCTAAATAGCGTTGATGACATGAACCATCTGGACGAATATCTACGAAAGGATCCCGAGTTTGCTCGCTTACTTTGTCTGGAAATCACTGAAACCGCTATTTTGAAAGATATAGATCAGTGTGCAATCGCTGTTCAGAAGTTAAAAAAACAAGGGGTGTCCTTTTCGATAGATGATTTTGGTGTTGGCTACACGTCTTTTGGTATATTTAGCAAATTGGATGTAGATGAAATCAAAGTCGATCGCAGTTACATCAGTGGGTTAGAAGATGATTATCGTTCTAGAGCTATAACGTCTGGTATCATTGATATAGCGCGAGGGTTTGGCATTAGTGTTGTGGCTGAAGGGGTTGAAAATGCTCAACAACTGTCAATTTTGAAAACGTTAAATTGCGAACAAGGCCAAGGTTATTATCTGGGCTACCCGATGCCATATAAGCAGTTGAAAGAAAGTCTCACCTCTGAAATAGAACCATGTTCAACAACATAACTTAATACTTTTTCATCTAGGCTACAGAGATACAGATGACTTGTATCGAGAAGGATGCTGTTGGCCTAACTATAAGAAATCCCCATTCGCTGACAAAACGAATGGGGATTTTAGTTACTAGGGGGTAGTAATTTTATCTTCTAACTTGTTTCAGGTTTTAAATAGCCACCATAGTCGCGGCTTTCTTCATTGCTTCTTTGGTTGAACACTCAATCACGTTCGCGTTAGCAAAGCGGTGAGCGTCTTTCACTTGAATATCGTGAGCCAAGATAACCAGCTTCGCGTTCGCCACATCTAGGTCGGTGATGCGGTTCTGAATACCGTTTTGACCTTGAGTTTCTACTTTGATTTTCAGACCCGCTGCCGCACCTGCTTTTTCTAGTGCTTTCGCCGCCATGAAGGTGTGTGCAACACCAGAAGGGCAACATGTTACAGCTACGATGTCGTACTCGCCTTCGCCTGCTGCAGGAGCGGCTTGAGCTTGTACTGGCGCTTCAACCATGTCTTCTTCTGTTTCTACCGCTACCGGTTTCCAGAAGCCTACGATAACGGCTGTGGTTAGCGAGCCAAGCGCAATACCGACGACGTACATTGGAATGTTGCTTGATACTGGCGCAGTGATTAGGCCGCCCCACGGTGCGTGCAGTAGAACGTCTGTCATGAAGCCGAATACACAGCCCACGATACCACCGGCAACGATTGAAGGAAGTACGCGCATTGGGTCATTTGCTGCGAACGGGATAGCACCTTCAGAGATACCGATAGAACCCATGATTGCTGCCGCTTTACCTGCTTCTTGCTCTTGTTTAGAGAACTTGTTTTTGAATAGGAAAGTCGCCAGAGCCATACCTAGAGGTGGAGTACAAATCGCGATGCCAACGCCGCCCATTAGCCAAGGTTGTGTGTCTACTTGAGTTTGAGCAAATAGGGTCGCGACTTTGTTGATAGGGCCGCCCATATCAAACGCCGTCATACCGCCAAGGATTGTGCCCAGAACCATCTTAGATGCACCAGCCATTGAAGCTAGGAACTCGTTCATTGAAGACATGAACAGTTTAATTGGCTCACCGATGCCCCACAGTACGATACCTGCAGAGATTAACGTACCTAGAAGCGGGTAGATAAAGTACGCACCTAGCGCCGTCATGTTTGCAGAAAGCGGGATCTTCTTAAGTTGGAACACCACGCCACCGGCGATAAAGCCTGCCACGATACAGCCAAGGAAACCGCCGCCCATGTCAGCCATGATGCCAGAAGAGATCATTGCAGGTGCTAGTGCTGGTTTATCTGCAATGGAGTAACCAATAAAGCCGCCAAGAATGATTGGGAAAAGAACAAGGCCTTTGATACCGATATTAGAGATGTCTGCCAGCAAGCCGTCTGCTGGTACGGCACCTTTGCCTGATGCCATTACCGCTAACGCCAACAGAACACCACCGGCTACGATGAAAGGCAGCATGTGTGAGGTTCCGAAAAGCAGGTGGCCTTTCATGGTACTAAGGAGTTTTTTAAAGTCGCTACTACTGTTTTTATTATTAGTATTCGTAGCTTGAGTTGTTAGGGTGCTCATAATTTTCTACGCCTTATGAATTAATTAAAATATTAAGGATTTGTTGTTCGTCTTTTGCGTTATGGATATCTTGAATAAATTCGTCGCTGAATTTTCCAAATAGTTCTTGTAGTACATAAATATGATGGTCAGCACCGTTATCCGGAGAGGCAATCATAAAAAATACGGTTGGATTGATGCCGTCTTCATCGCCATACTCGATACCTTGACGCTTAACACCAACAGCAATGGCAGGCTCAGTTACAGCCTTGCTTTTTGAGTGTGGGTAAGCGATGCCGTCCATTGAGGTGATGCTTTGAGATTCACGAATTTCAATGTCTGCCAAGAAGGCTTCTTTACTGCTGATTCGGTTGTTTTCAAATAACATGCTTGCCAATTCTTCAAACAGTTCTTTTTTATTATTCGCTTTAAGGTTGTTATTAATTAAGTTGACGTTAGTTAGCTGTGTGATCATTTATTAACTCATTCACTCTTGAAGTTCTTGAATTAAAATTAATGGATTAACCCGATTCGCGAAATAGCAAATAAAAGCCCTTCACTGTACATTTGTATCCAGCAAAATTAAGTGTGATTTGCATCATTCATCCAGTGTGAGATGGGTCATATTTGATGGCGTTTTTCGGTGTTGAAATAACTTTTTGTAGGAACAAAAATGCCCCGCAAAAGCAGGGCATGAACAGTGTGTACTGAGTTCTGAGGGAGTTAGCTGTAAGCGCGCGCTACGCGTCCAGCGCAATCCAGTTTGTAACTCTCAGCATAAGCCGGAACGAATACCGAATGGCCTTTCTCTAT
The DNA here is from genome assembly GCF_041467595.1 of Vibrio sp. 10N.247.311.13. Classification (NCBI taxonomy): domain Bacteria; kingdom Pseudomonadati; phylum Pseudomonadota; class Gammaproteobacteria; order Vibrionales; family Vibrionaceae; genus Vibrio; species Vibrio sp. 10N.247.311.13. The sequence continues at coordinate 39,277 of NZ_JBFSUX010000014.1, forward strand.
CACGCAGGTTTCACCACATTGATGAGTGAGCACCATAGACTCGTCGAGCGGCAATAGGATCTCGGCACCTTCGGTCGTGATCTGGCGTTGATGCGAATTTTGCACGATAGAGAACTTAAAATCCTCGACAGGGATTTGGTATTCCATCACATCACCTTGCTCAATCGGGCTGAGCAATAATCTATCCGCGGGCTTTTCGTTAAATCGTGTACAAGAAACCAGTTCATTCACGTCCATGTACTTAGGCGTTAACCCAGCACGCAGCACATTGTCTGAGTTCGCCATGATCTCTAAGCCTGTGCCCTTGATGTAAGCGTGAGGGGTTTCAGCATCCAGATACATGGCTTGCCCCGGTTTTAGGGTAATCACGTTCAATAGCAGCGGAGCGAACAAGCCGACATCACCTGGGTATTGAGCTTCAAGCTCTGAAATCAATTGGAACACAGGTGTATCTGAAAGCTTAGCCTTCATCAGCAGCATGGTTAACGCCATGCCTTTTTGCTCGCCTTCCAGAGACAATAAGCTCGCGAAGAAGCTGGCTAATCCATTGGGCGTTTGGTCGCCCGCGAGATCGTTAACCATCGAATGAAGCTCTGCAATGTCGAGATAATGGAAGTGTTCAAGGATCTCGTTGATCGACCTAAAGCCATTCATCGCGGTGTAGTCGGTTAATGCATACACCAGCTCCGGCTTGTGGTTGGGATCCTTGTAGTTGCGGTTGCCAGCCGTCATCGGAATGCCTTGCTGCTCTTCAAGAGCATAGCCAGATTCGGCTTGCTGCTTGTTCGGGTGAACTTGAACAGAGAGCGCTTTCTCAGCCGCTAATACTTTAAACAGATACGGAAGTTCACCAAAACGACTTGCGACTTTCTCACTTAGAAACAGGTTTAGGTTCTTGGAAATCAGGTTCGACAACGTGGTTTGCTGACCATTGTCAGTGACCATCGAACAACCATTAGGGTGAGCCCCCATCCAGATCTCCGCTTGCGGCTCACCAGACTGGTTATCAGTACCAAACAGTTGGCTGAACGAAGAAGGGCTACCCCATGCGTAGTTCTGAATCACGTTAGTCATAGGGTAGAAAAAGCGTTGCACGAACGAGTCGTTCGCTAAAGAAAAATCAGACATCGAAATCACCATGAAGGGAAACATGGCTTGAGCTCTATTCGTTCCTAAAAAACTACTAGCTACTAAAAACAGTAGGGTCGAAGGGCTCAAGCCATTGGAGTTGAAATGGCTTAAGCCGCTGCTGCTGTTAGCTTGGCTTTGCGTAGATTTTTAAGCGCGATACAAGTAACCGCAGTTACGCCCGCACCTGATGCCATGCACAGAAGCGCCAGCATTGGGTAGTTCATTGCGCCAAGTAGAGCGACCACAGGTCCACCGTGGGCAACGCTGTTGGTGATACCAAATGAGAACGCCATTACCGCAGCCGTCATTGAACCCAGTACGTTGGCAGGGATAACTGACATCGGATCTTGAGCCGCGAAAGGAATCGCACCTTCAGAGATACCCACTAAGCCCATTGCGCCTGCTGCTTTGCCTGCTTCAATTTCAGAAGATTCAAATAAGTCGAACTTACGGCCGATTCTGGTTGCGATAGCCATACCCAGTGGAGCGACAGGAATTGCACATGCCATTGCACCCATGAACTGAGTTTGACCGCTGGCAATCATGCCGACTGAGAATAGGAACGCCACCTTGTTGAACGGGCCACCCATATCAAAGCCAGCCATGCCACCCAATACGATGCCTAGTAGAACCACGTTGCCTGTGCTCATGCTAGTAAGTAGGGCAGTTAGGGCATCCATCAACCCCGCGATAGGTGCGCCGATAACAAAGATGAACAGACCCGCGATGAATAGAGAGCCAGTGATCGGAGCGATCATGATAGGCACAAGCGGTTGAACGAATTTGTGGTAGTTAAACGAGGTAATCCATTTAACGAAGTAGCCCACTAACAGACCTGCGATGATTGCGCCAATGAAGCCAGTGCCTGCGTCAGCGCCATAGAAAGAGCCGTTGTTTGCGATCCAGCCGCCAATCAAGCCAGGAGTTAGAGCAGGGCGGTCAGCAATCGCGTAAGCAATGTAGCCGGCCAAGATTGGGATCATCAGGGTGAAGGCAACCACGCCCACTTCTAGGATTTGGTTCCACATGCTGCCAGCAGGAATCGCCATGCCAGACTCACTTGGTTCGCCACCAATAGCTAAGGCTAGGGCAATCAAAAGACCGCCTGTGACCACGAATGGGATCATGTGAGATACACCATTCATCAAGTAACGGTAAAGATCTGAGCGCGCTTGTGAGGCTTTTTCGGCAACAGATTGGTTGGTCGGTGCTTGTTCTGCTTGATAGCTCGGCGCATTGAGTGCTTGTTTGATCAAACCTTGTGCGTCTTTGATTGGCGCTTTTACGTTGGTTTTGATAACGCGTTTGCCAGCAAAGCGAGCCATGTCGACCTGCTTGTCACAAGCCACGACAATCGCGTCGGCACGTTCAATTTCTTCTTGAGTTGGGCTGTTCTTAACACCAATAGAGCCGTTGGTTTCGACCTTAACATCGTAACCAAGCGCCGCTGCGCCTTTTTCTAGCGCTTCAGCTGCCAGATAAGTGTGTGCCACGCCAGCTGGGCAGCCTGTCACACCAATGATGAAGCCTTGTTTCTCAACGTTGGTTTCGGTTGCTGAAGGCTCAGGTTTGCTAAGCAGTAGTTCTAATGCTTCTTGTTCAGATTGAGCATTCATGAAGCTTTCGATAAAGCCTTCTTCAATCAGTTTTGAAGAAAGCTCTGCCAGTACTTCGATGTGGTGATCATCGCCGCCATCTGGAGACGCAATCATGAAGAACAGTTTTGATGGCTGACCGTCATCGGCGCCGTATTCGATACCCTGCTTGTGGACGCCGATAACAACCGCGGGTTTGATGACCGCAGCGCTTTTCGCGTGTGGCAGAGCAATACCTTCTTCAAATCCGGTATTACCTTGTTCTTCACGAGCTTTAATGTCGGTAAGGAACTGTGCTTTGTCTGAAATTCGACCTTGTGCGTACAGCACGTCTATCAGCTCTTTAAATACGTCTTCTTTGGAATTGGCGCTAAGCGAAAGCTTAATCAAATCTTGATTGATCAATGTCGTGATCATAATGAACCCCTACTCTTTTTTATTTTGTTAGGGGTATTCTGAAATTGATTACTTGCCTTATGTAGTGAAGAAAAAACGCATTTACTGGATGATTGTTGCGTTATAAATGGAGTGTGATTTTGATCGGTTAGTGGTGTGTTTTTCGGCCTCTATTGACATAGGTTGAGTCTGCTTGAGGCTTTTATTTGCAAGGGGTTTGGCGTGTAGAGTTATCGGGGGAACAATGTGCTATATCAGATTTTTGACTGGAGATTTATTTCCACTACTGGATTTTTGTAACCTAGATCTCAAATTGTGATTTTGCTCAATAGCGCTATGTTTCACTAAGGAGTATATCTATTCCCGTAGCCTTATTGCTGCCCATAAGAGTTCGAATAAATGATTTTTCATGACCTAATCTCGTCGGTATTAAACGAGCGAGAACCGTTTCACAACATCTGGTTTGCTGGAGATTTTCATACGCCTTCAGCATGCAGTTATCAGGTGAACTTTCCACGTTTAGAGCTGGTGCTAGACGGAGAGTATATAAATGAAATGGAGAGTCATGACCGCAAGATCACCAACGTTATCGCCAAAGCAGGGGATGCGATTTTCATCCCGCCTAACTGTTGGAATAAGCCGAATTGGGATACTGACTGTTCGGTGCTGAGCATGTTGTTTGGTCGTCGTCAGCTTGGTTTAAGCTTGGTGAGCAAGCGCAAAGGTGAAGAGAGCTTTTACGACATTCAAAAGCACAGTATTCAGACTCGCTCTGGGTTCGCGATTGATAACATTCTAGAGGCGCTCAGTTCACTCGCGAGGGAGAGTAACAAGCAGCCGATGGATGAACTGCTACTGCAAGCGCTGCTGCAATACAGTAAGACGATGCTAGATGCGCCTGTCGAGAAATCTCACAGCCGAGTTCAGGATGTGTATCAGGGCATTTGTATCTACATTCAAGAGAACTTCCACCGCCACATCACCCGTGACAGCATCGCCTCGCGTTTTAGTATTTCATCCAATCACTTGTCACGAATGTTCCGCCAGCAAGGCCATATGACGTTGGCCGAGTACATCACTCGTGTACGAGTCGACCGCGCTAAGTTCATGCTTAAGAAGTACAACTTCAAGCTCAATGAAGTGTCGGTGCGTTGCGGCTTTAAAGACGTGAACTACTTCTGCCGAGTATTTAAAAACCGTACAGGAAGAACCCCAACCGAATACCGCGGTTCTATCTGATACCGTTTAAACCTGATACCGTTTCAATCAAATACCGTTTCAAACTATCTTCTCGAACTGGTCTTATATGACCGTATTTTGTATGACTTGATTACCGCAATTGGCCCTGCGTTGTGGTAATCAATTTGATTTTTGCTTTCCTCTAAGTTTCCTCTTTTCAACGGCTTTCTCTTATCTATTACTAAACCGACTCCTACGTTTTGTGTATTTTCCGCGATTCTCTAGATAATGCAGATTAATAACAATAAGGGGTGATTTTGCGAGCTATTTATTGTTTTTCGCGCTCTATTTATTGAATCAAATACCTAAGAATTCAGATATTAATTGGATGCATTAAATGAATTGTAAGTAAATTCAAATCCATTTATCGAGACGACAAAAGTTAATTATTCTTGACGGAGTTACTGATTGAAATGTTTGTAAGGTATTGATTTTTAATGCTTAGTTTATAGTGTTCTATTCTTTATTTATTGACGTTTCATTCATGCCTAAAAATCAAATATTCAAGTTTATACGGTCTATCACAACCTTGACTTATAATACTACAAATTAAAATTTCTACGGATAATATGCTCTTCAGATATTAATAATAAAGAAGACTTATACATGGAACTCAATACTCTGATCGTAGGAATTTATTTCCTTTTCCTTATAGCAATAGGTTGGATGTTTAGAACGTTCACCAGTACAACCAGTGATTATTTCCGCGGGGGCGGTAACATGCTTTGGTGGATGGTTGGCGCGACTGCGTTTATGACACAGTTCAGTGCTTGGACCTTCACTGGCGCGGCGGGTAAAGCGTATGCCGATGGTATGGCTGTCGCGGTTATCTTCTTAGCGAACGCATTTGGTTACCTGATGAACTACCTGTACTTCGCTCCGAAATTCCGTCAACTACGTGTGGTAACACCAATTGACGCGATTCGTATGCGTTTTGGTAGCTTCAACGAGCAAGTGTTTACTTGGTCTGGCATGCCAAACAGTATTGTTTCTGCGGGTATCTGGCTGAACGGTTTGGCGATCATTGCATCGGGCATCTTTGGCTTCGATATGACGACAACCATCGTTCTGACGGGTCTTGTTGTACTTGTTATGTCGGTGACAGGCGGCTCATGGGCGGTTATCGCGTCTGACTTCATGCAGATGGTTATCATCATGGCGGTAACGGTAACGTGTGCTGCGGTGGCTATCGTGCAAGGTGGTGGCGTTACGGAAATCGTTAAAGACTTCCCTGTAGCTGAAGGCGCTTCATTCGTTTCTGGTAACAATCTGAACTACGTAAGCATCTTCGGAATCTGGGCATTCTTTATCTTCTTCAAACAGTTCAGTATCACCAACAACATGTTGAACTCTTACCGTTACCTAGCGGCAAAAGACTCAAAGAACGCGAAAAAAGCGGCTCTGTTGGCGTGTATCCTGATGACTATCGGTCCAATTATTTGGTTCATGCCACCTTGGTTTGTTGCAGGACAAGGCGTTGACCTTGCTGCACATTACCCAGATGCAGGTTCTAAAGCAGGCGACTTTGCTTACCTATACTTCGTAGAGCAATACATGCCAGCAGGTATGGTGGGTCTTCTGATCGCAGCAATGTTCGCAGCAACCATGTCTTCAATGGACTCGGGCTTAAACCGTAACTCAGGTATTTTTGTAATCAACTTCTACCAACCGATTCTTCGTCCAAACGCGACAGAGAAAGAGCTGATGATTGTGTCTAAGTTGATGTCTACCTTCTTCGGTCTTGCCATCATCCTTATTGCGCTGTTCATTAACTCGCTAAAAGGTTTGAGCCTATTCGACACCATGATGTACGTGGGTGCGTTAATTGGCTTCCCAATGACCATTCCAGCATTCTGTGGCTTCTTCCTTAAGAAGACTCCGGACTGGGCTGGTTGGGGTACGCTAGTGGTTGGTGCGATTGTTTCTTACATCGTTGGCTTCGTGATTACAGCTGAAATGCTGCAGAACTTGTTCAACCTAGAGCCGCTAACGAGCCGCGAATGGTCTGATTTGAAAGTAGCAGTAGGTCTGATTGCACACCTAGTGTTTACGGGCGGCTTCTTTGTTCTTTCGACATTGTTCTACAAACCACTAGAAGCGTCTCGTCAGAAAGATGTGGATACCTTCTTCAACAACCTTGCGACGCCATTGGTTTCTGAATCAACAGCGCAGAAGAAACTGGATAACAAACAACGTCACATGCTGGGCTCACTGATTGCAGTGTCTGGTGTGGCAGTGATGGCGATGTTTGCTCTACCAAATCCATTCTGGGGAAGAATGATGTTCGTACTGTGTGGCGGTATCGTGTTCATCGTCGGTCTGATGCTGGTGAAAGCCGTGGACGACTCGGTGGAAGATGCGAAACAAGAGAACAAAACGGCTTAGGTAACTAAGCCCACTAGATGAGCCATTTAAAATAGAACGGCTGAGCGTGATTGCTCAGCCGTTTTTTATTGTGTGAACCGTGGAGTTATAACCAGTGGAGTGAGTCACTTAGTTGATTAAGAAATAGAGTTTAGAAGGGAGAGATGCACTAAATCAGACGAGAAGAGATGTACATGAGTAAAGCTTGTAGATCGACACTGCTTCGAGTCTTTTGTAAACGCTCATTGACCTGATCGTGAAGCAGGTTTCTGGTTAGGTTGGTAGCCGCCACAATGTGCTCTCGCTGTGGCTTAGTTGGCAGTACCAAAGCGATGGCAACGTGTACTTCACCAATACGTGAGGCCCAATCAATTGGGTCGTCACTGACGATGACCGCAATCGAGAGATCTTGGGTCGATTCAAACATCACATGTGGCAAGGCAATGCCTGGGGATACACATGTAGACGAGCGTTCTTCTCGTTTAATAAACGCCAGAATCAGTTCATCCGGATCTTCTGGATACACCAGATGAGCGAGCCCTTTTAAACATTCAAACTTGGTCAGTTGGGTTTGTGCTTTGGCATGATGCCACTTGATGTCACAAGGTGGACATATCTGCGGTATGCGCTGGATTAAGTCGTTCGAGAACTCATGGTTCACTTGCGAACCAACCATATCGTAATGCTCGGCAATGACATCTTTAAGAACGAAACAGGCCAGCTCGGCATCAATACCTACCGCGGTAATCTGACACAAATCGCCACGAAGTAAACCCACTTGCAACATCGCGACAGACTTGGAGAGATCGGCCGTTCGGTTTTGAGTGATGTTGATAATACGGATGGTACTTTTGAATTTCTTTGCCAAGCGGCTAAGTGGCTGCGCGACGTGTGAGTTCGCGGCAGGATCGTCAACGAAGAAGGTGATCTGATATTCGTTCATGAAAGGTCTAGGTTCGACAATGCTTAATAAAGACTTTATCGACACTCAACAATACCTCTTCCATGGGAATGAATAAGGTTTTCGCTGGGTCGAAGCGGTTTGGCTGTTCAATGTCGATATCAGAGACGATCAATACCTTGTCTGCGAGAGTAATATCTTGTGCAGTCAGTAAGTTTTCAATACCCATAGCGCCTTGTGTTTCAACCTTGATTGAAACGTTGAATTTAGGGGCAGTTTTATTTAAAGCATCAGCTGCCATATAGGTGTGCGCAATGCCTGTAGGGCACGCAGTTACCGCTACAATTCTCATTATTATTCTCGGCTTAATCTCGTCCCTGTTACGTTACATAAGCTACCTTTCACAAGCTATTTTGTAAGAGCTATCTTGCGTGGGAAATCCAGTATGGAAAGCTCGCATAGAGGAGGGACGATATGTTTATGGGTTCTGTGGATTTTATGGATTGCCGTTTTTTATTCTAAGGTGAAAGTCACACTCTGAGTTCTTGGTTACAATAATCCAGTTAATGCACCTTTCGTCCTATATATTGAGTGCCTTCACACCGTTAATCTTTTCATCTTATTAACCTTATTCCTAGGTTAACACGCCCTATTAACTTCAGTCTGAATGCAGGCGAGGCACAGCAACATATGGATATCACCAATATTATCGAGCCCGAGATTATCTGTTTGGAACTACAAGCAGACTCTAAACAGGCGGTATTTGAAGAGCTTGTCGAGTTACTCGATCGTGCGGGCAAGCTCTCCAATAAAAGTGAATTCCTTGATGATATCTGGAAGCGTGAGGCCATTGGTAATACGGGTTTTGATGACGGTATTGCGATTCCACATGCGAAAAGTACGGCGGTTGCTAAACCTGCAGTCGCGGTAGGCATCAGCCGTACGGGCATTGATTATGGTGCTGATGGCGGAGAACTCTCTGATGTGTTCTTCATGCTCGCTTCACCAGACAACAACGACGACCATCATATCGAGGTATTGGCTCAGATCTCGACCAAATTGATCGAAGATGGCTTTGTTACAAAATTAAAGGCAGCCGAGTCAGTTGAAGAGGCTCAAAAGCTGTTTCTTGAAACCAATTCGGACTCCTTCGATAGCTATACCTCTAGCCATCATGAAGTATATGTCGAGCCGCTCAGCCCTTGGGCTCAATCTCTTAATCGACTCAAAGAACACCTGTTGTATGGCACTTCGCACATGATCCCATTCGTGGTCGCGGGCGGTGTGTTGTTGTCTTTATCGGTGATGATGTCGGGTCACGGCGCAGTACCAGAGAGTGGCGTGCTGGCAGATATCGCGCAGATGGGCATCGCAGGCTTAACGCTGTTTACCGCCGTATTAGGCGGTTACATCGCCTACTCAATGGCCGATAAACCGGGTTTAGCGCCCGGTATGATTGGTTCTTGGGTTGCGGTGAATCAATACAATACAGGCTTTCTAGGGGCGATTGTGGTCGGCTTCTTTGCGGGCTTTGTGGTGAATCTACTTAAGAAGATCAAACTGCCAGACAGCATGATCTCGTTGAGTTCTATCTTCATCTATCCACTAGTTGGCACCTTCGTTACTTGTGGTGCGGTGATGTGGGTGATTGGCTCTCCGATAGCTCAAGTGATGCTTGAGATGAACCAAATGCTCACGGGCATGGCGGGTTCAGGAAAAATGGTACTTGGCAGTATTTTAGGCGCGATGACCGCCTTTGATATGGGCGGCCCGATCAACAAGGTCGCAACGCTGTTTGCTCAAACGCAGGTGAATACTCAGCCATGGTTGATGGGCGGCGTTGGGATAGCAATTTGTACACCGCCCTTGGGTATGGCATTGGCAACTTTCATATCGCCGAAGAAATTCAAACGCGACGAACGCGAAGCGGGCAAAGCCGCAGGGATCATGGGAATGATCGGCATCAGTGAAGGTGCGATTCCATTTGCTGCTGCCGACCCTGCACGAGTTCTACCTGCAGTTGTGGCTGGTGGTATTGTCGGGAACGTAGTTGGCTTTATGTTCCATGTGGTAAACCATGCACCATGGGGTGGCTGGATTGTTTTGCCTGTGGTTGATGGCAAGATTGGCTACATCATTGGCACATTGGCGGGAGCGCTCACCACGGCTTTGATCGTGATACTGCTGAAAAAGAATGTGGTTGAAGGTGAAGCGAGTGCCAACCAGTTTGCTGGTGGTTCGGTGACAGAAGAAGGGCAAGCGGATGTACTCGCAATCACTTCTTGTCCGTCAGGGGTTGCCCATACGTTCCTAGCTGCTAAGTCTCTGGAAAAAGCGGCGCATCATCTTGGGGTTCGGATTAAAGTCGAAACACAAGGTGCTAACGGGATTGGTAATCGCATCACACCAAAAGACATCGAAAGGGCGAGGCTGGTGATCTTCGCTCACGATGTGGCTATTAAAGAAGTCGAGCGCTTTGCGAACGTCAAAACCTTAGACGTCAGCACCAAAGAGGCGATGCTCAATGCGCAGGCGCTGATCATGCGAAAGGTGTAACCCTTAAACACTAAAGTTAATCATCTATAAAGTTGACTAGATCAAAACTAAAAAGACTCCGCTCTAGCTTATGGCTAACAGTGGAGTCTTTATGTATGGCTTCTAAATAAGCTCAGCTTTTAGAAAGGGTGGTACTTAAATACGTCTTCAACCATTGAGTTAAGTAAATCGATGTCGTCACAGGTTTTCGCGTAGGTACGTAGGCCTGCGATTTGAACCTGAACATGTCGAGCAAGTTGCGTCGGCTCGCGCTCTTTACTGATCTCACCCAGTTCTTGCGCTTCTGTAATCAACTTGGCGAACTCACCTTCCATTATCTTGAGTGACTTCTTCGCTTCTGCTAACAATTCTGCGTGTTCATCAGTCAGTTCTGCGACCGTTTTAGCCAACATACACATGCCGTTTGGTGCGCTCTGTTTCGATTCGACAACCGCACGTTTTACGAAGTTTTCCAACGCTTTGATAGGCGATTCGGTTTCACTGCGGAAGCGGTTCAGATTCAGGATGCCAAGTTCGGTATAGCGAGCAAGCGTCTCTTTAAACAGACCTTCTTTGCTGCCGAACGTCGCGTAGATGCTGCCCGGACGCATATCAATCACGTCTTGCAGGTTGCGCATAGAAGTCGCATGAAAGCCCTTTTCCCAATACAGGTTCGTTGCTTTATCTACTACGTCTTGTCTATCGAACTTAGCGGTCTTAGCCATAACATCTACTTCATTAATCTGAACATATGTTCAATATTTTATGCTGAACGCCCGTTCTAGTAAAGGTGTGTTTAGCTGCTTTGCGCAGGCTTAGAACATCAAAGAGTTAATAAAACATCCAGATCATCAGGAAATAATCTTAATCATCAATAACTTCTACGGTCTTGTGCTGAGCGCCGTAGTAGGTGCCTTCATCGATGGTGTACATCAATGTTGCTTCGCACTCTGGACAATCGAATTCCTCATTGGGTTCAATAGCCGCTTCTTCTACCCATTCCCAACCGATATGTTCTTCGCAAGCGGGACAATCCATAAAATATCTCTCAGTTATTGTCGCATATTTATTGCGAATCTCTACTTTAATAATTCGGCATTATACATATTTAGTTAACGAGGAATAGACAGTTAATCAGCGCAGAATAGGGAGTTGATTAGTTGTGAATCAATCGCTGGCGAGCGTTGAATCTATAGTTAGTTCTGAATATATCGTTTTCTCTGAGCACATAATTGGTGCAGGCCTACCCCTTTTGGGTAGTTAAAGTGTGTCAGATTTCAGTCGCTTACGTCAATAAAATGTTGTCGCATGTGTTTTGGGTATCGTTAGGTCGCTTAGCTAACAGTTTTATCGGTAAATCAATGAATTTTGTAAGGTTAAATGTTACCTTCATCGCATCGCGATCTGTGTAGCACGGTAATTGATGCACATTGATCAAGTTGAATAATTATACAGTCACAATTGAGGCGCATCTTATTAAGGGTGTGCGAGTTAGATGACTGAAAAGATTTGTTAGCTGCTAGGGAAATGATAATGAAATTAACCGATATGTCTTTTAAGCAAAAAATCATCGCTTTGCTTATTTTACCGATCTTGGGATTTCTATGGCTTAGCGTTTCTGCGATTTCAAAAGGCGTAGAAACCACCAGTGAATTGTCTTCATTAAACCAACTTACCCGTTTGTCGGTTGTATACAGTGAATTAGTGCACGAGTTACAGAAAGAGCGTGGAATGACTGCCGGTTTTATCGGCTCACAGGGTACTCAGTTTGTCAGTGAACTACGTTCACAAAGAGCAAGTGCGGATACTCGACGTGACCAGAGAAGCGAATATTGGCAGTCGGCTGATATCGATTTACCGCAAATCACAAAGTTGAATACAGAAATCAGCCGAAGCCTCAATCAGATCACTTCTATTCGTAATCGAGTCGACTCTCAATCTATCCCACTTTCTGAGGCTCTAGGTTACTACACTCAACTTAACGCAAAGTTATTGAGCGTATCTGCATTGATTGCAGAGTTGAGTTCGGATGCCACCATTACTACAGAAACCATCGCTTACTACAACTTCTTGCAAGGTAAAGAGCGAGCGGGTATCGAGCGTGCTGTCCTAAATAATACCTTCTCTAAAAATGAATTTGGCCCAGGCATGTTGGTTAAATTCATCTCTTTGGTGACTGAGCAAAATACCTATTTCTCTAACTTCGAAGTGTTGGGTAACCCAGAGAACGTTCGTTTCTTTGAACAGCAATTGAATGATCGTTCGGTGGCAGAAGTAGAAAAGCTTCGTGGTTTGGCTGAATCTAAGATGAGCGGCTTTGATGTTGATCCTGTTTACTGGTTCTCGCAATCTACCGCTCGTATTGTTCAGCTAAAGAAAACAGAAAACCACCTAGCAGAGTCACTTATCGCACTGACAGAGAAAAAAATGTCAGAGGCGCAGTCTGCGATGATGATGAGTATTGGTCTGTTTGCTTTGATAACCTTGTTCGCGACCTTCGTGAGCTATAAGGCGATCAGCGACCTGACGATGAGAGTAAAAGATCTTACAGTGATGTTGTCTAAGGTTCGTAATGACAACGACTTAACAGTTCGCGCTAAGTTCGTTGGCAACAGTGAGCTTGGACAGATCTCTTCGGCACTGAACGAAACGCTAGAGAAGTTTTCAAATGTCATCGACAACCTGTCTCAGTCGAGTCTGACCTTAGCTTCAGCCGCTGAAGAAACCTCACAAACCTGTCACTACAATTCGAACACGCTAGTGCAACAACAAGACCAAATTGGCTTGGTTGCAACGGCGACAGAAGAGCTATCGGCAACGGTGAACGAAGTCGCGGCGAAAACACAGCAGACAGCAAGCTCCGCTAAAATGGTCGATGAGCAGTCGCAAGAAGGTTTGAGCACAGTCCAAGGCTCTTACCACTCGATCGAGAAACTGGCATCTGAGATTAATGACCTCGCTGAAAAGATCACGCATCTACACGAGAGCAGCAACAACATTAACAGTGTGATTGATGTGATTAAGTCGGTAGCAGAACAAACCAACTTACTTGCGTTGAACGCGGCAATTGAAGCGGCTCGTGCGGGTGAGCAAGGCCGTGGTTTCGCCGTCGTCGCCGATGAAGTTCGCACGCTAGCACAGCGTACTCAACAGTCGACAGCTGAAATCGAAGGTTTCATCAGCTCGCTACAGTCTGATGTGCAAACCGCGTTTAATGTGATTGATAACAGCCAGAAGATGTCGTCTAAAGCGGTTGAGGATTCAAAAGAGGTGGAGCACACCTTACAAGGAATCTCAGCATCGGTAAGCGAGATCTTTAGCATGACTGAGCAGATCGCAACCGCAACCGAAGAGCAAGCGGTAGTGACTCAAGACATTGCTCAGAACGTCATGGCAGTAGAGCAGAAGTCGACAGAATCTACGACAGGTGCAACGCAAATAGCTGCAACAGCCAAAGAACAAGCTCAGCTAGCAGCTTCATTGAAAGATATTGCGAGTACGTTTAAGAGCTAACTAGCACGCACTCCAATAAGAAGTAAAAAGCCCGTTAGTCTCTACTTTTAATAGCAGGACTAACGGGCTATTTGTATCTGCTGTCTTCTAAATGGCAACAGATAGTCCATTCAATGGGGATCTACCCCATAAACCAAGACACGAAAATCAACGCACCAAAACCAAATGTCGCCATTAATGCCGTGTCGCCACCGGCTGCTGTGTAGCTGCCTTCGGTTTGTAGGTGAGGGAAGTCAGGTCTGCGAACCTTAACTACCATTGCGAGTGGGCCCCAGATAGCTAGGAACACCAGCACCATACCTGCATAGTCCAGCATGCTTACAAACTGGCTAGCGAACAGCTCAGCTAATACCAAAGGTAAGATGAAGGTTAGCGCATAAGCCAACGCTTTGTTGTTGGTCACCGCATCTTTGTTTTGGTCGTAAAGCGCCATCGACACGCCGAGGAAAGAAGTCACCAAGGCCAGAGCAGAGAACAGAGCGATCACCACTTTCAACCAAGCAGATTGGCCGCTGAACGCAGAGATCAACTCAGAGATATTGTGGAACTGGCTGATCGCGTCTGTGCCGAGGTTGCCGATAATCGCGAATAACCAAGTCAGGTAGCAAATTAATGGAATCACTGAGCCAAGCAGAATCATATTGCGGATCTGCTTTTGAGTCGCTTCACGGTTGTAGATCACCAGTGATGGGATCACCACCATAGAGGCAAAGCTGGTAAAGATAACCGCGCTGTATTGCACCACATCATTGGCTGTGTATTGGCTGGTTTGAGTTAGGTAATCAAGGCGAATGTTGCTAAATAATGACGCGATAACGATAAACAGCATCACGACCATCAAGATGAATAGCCCGCGATTCAGTTTGTCGATATAAGACTTGCCCGAGACGACGATAGCACCCATCAATAGGCTGAAAATGGTATACGCAACGGATGCTGATACATCGACACCAACGTCGAGCAGTAGCTTATGAATGATGTCACCGACACCCAAGATATAAGCGATCAACATGCATACTAGCAACAGGTAAAAGAGTGCATTGATAAAGTGTTTACCTTTGCTGCCCAGAGTGAGGTAAGCAACACTGCTCATGCCACTGTTGTCTTTAGTTTTAGTGCATGCTTCTGCCAGGAGGAGTGCAGAGTATGTGGTGCCGATAAAGATAAGTAGCATCAGCACTGAGCTGATCATGAAGCCAAATTGGGCCAACACCATGGGAATAGCGAGCATGCCAGCCCCTAATGCAGTTCCTGACAGAATCAAAGAACTGCCGAATAATTTCATATTCAAGAAAAACAACCTCAAGCGATCCAATTAAATTTTGTTTGGATTGTAAATAATTGTTTCCAAGACTAACAAAATACTCAGTAAAGTTAGGGGTTAATTTCTAATAAATTTTGAATTTTTCTAAAAAATTTAAGCAGGAATTTCTGGTGTATATGTGTGGTTGATTTAAGTATTCACTCGGTGAGTTTATTTATCGTTTAGTTAACGTTCGTCCATTATTGAATGATTTAGAAATTGGCAAAATTCAGTTAAAAAGAAGTATGTTTATGAGCTAATTGTTTTCAATTCATCAAGTTTAATACTTCTCCTTTCCTGAATCCCGTTCAGGCAATGTCGATGACTAACCGTTCTATGGGTAAAAGACACGCTCAGATCGCTTTATCAATTTGAAGGTAAATAGGTAAAGAACGAGAAAAGTGTCGAAAATTCTGTTGACCTGACTACAACTTCATAGTTTATCTTTACTACTGAAATGAGGGAGAAGTGGATGTATCGCATATCTGAATTAGCGGAGCTCGTTGGCCTGAGCCGTTCAACGCTTTTGTACTATGGAAAGTTGGGTTTGATAGAAGCTCAACGCACCAATAATGGTTATCGAAGTTATTCCGAACGCGACTTGCAGCGTATGAAATTGTTGCAGCAGTTACAAGCGGGTGGACTGACGTTGAAAGAGTGTCAGGCGTGTTTGGATGCCAAGGTTGACCGCTCCTTGTTACAAAACCGACTCGAACAATTGGACGAAGAGATCGCTCAGAAACAGCGTTCGAGAGATCTTTTATCGGCCTTGTTAGGCGAGAGTGGTTTGCAAGATTGGCATGAATCGATGGACAAGGTGGCGCCTGATGCGCATCTCGATTGGCTCATTAAGCAAGGCTTTGATGAGAAGCAAGCACTGCGACTGAAATGGCTTTCAAAAGACATGAACGATCATGACCAGTACATGGCGGATTTTGAGGTGATCTTTGAGGGTTTACAGCGTTTAGGGCCAGGAACCGCAGAAGATACTCTAGAGGCGCTGGCACAAGTTCCAGTTTCTCCCAAACATGTGCTTGAGATCGGTTGTGGTAAAGGCATTGCCATCTCTGTGTTAGCGAAAGCCATAGTAGAACATCAAGCGGATGTGCACATAACGGCGGTAGATAATGATCAACCGAGCTTAGATATTCTGACTCAGCAAGCACAGGCTCTTGGCTTAAAAAGCAACGTCAAAACCGTGTGTGCGAGCATGATGGATCTGCCGTTTGAAGCTAAGTCGTTTGACCTAATTTGGTCGGAAGGCAGCGCTTACATCATGGGTGTTGAAAAGGCGCTAAAGCAGTGGCGAAATTTACTCAGTGATGACGGCATATTGGTCGTTAATGATTTGGTGTGGAATACCGAACAACCTAACGAATCGAGCAAAGCGTTCTGGCAGAAAGAGTACCCAGACATGACGACGGTTTCCGAGCGTATTAAACAGGCAAAAGCAGCGGGTTATGAAGTTTTGGATCACTTTGCAATGAGTGACGCTGGTTGGCTTGCGTATTACCAGCCCTTTCAAAAGCGAATAGAAGCGCTTAAAGCAACGATGCCGAACTCAAAAGCGCTCGTCGATTGCGACAATGAAGTTAAACAATTTTTCGATAGCAGCACATCAAAGAACGGTTTGGGTCAACAGCCTTCTAAAGTTTCTGATCAACGTGATTTTGATTATCAGTTCTTTGTGCTCAAGAAATTAAAGTAAGTGAGTAACACCATGAAATTTAGACAATATGATTCAAGTGAGATCGAAACGATCACTCAGCTTTTTACTCAGACCTTTACCGATTCAGAAGGTGAGAACGAAGGTAAAACAGTAGGTAAGCTTGCCAACGATCTTTTAACGACCACAGCTCCGACAGAGCTATTTTGCTTTGTTGTTGAAGATGATTCTAGTGAGTCGGACGCGGTTAGTACGATTGTAGGCTCGATTATCTTTACGTCGCTTTCATTTGACGATGAAACCAAGGCATATTTGCTTTCGCCAGTCGCGGTGAGCACTCAGGTGCAAAAGCGTGGTATTGGTCAGCGCCTGATTAACTCCGGTTTGCAGCTCCTAAAAGAGCAGGGTATTGAGCTTGCAGTGACGTACGGTGATCCTAACTACTATTCAAAAGTGGGCTTTGAGCAAATTACCGTTGAGCAAGTCCCTGCGCCCTTTGAATTGAGTTTCTCTCACGGTTGGTTGGCTCAATCGTTGACTGGTGGTGAAATTAAAGTAACAAGTGGCAAGTCGAGCTGTGTTAAAGGCTTGGCCCACGCAGAATATTGGTAGCCGCTTGCAAAAAAATTGAGAAAAAGAGAAAGCCCATCAGGTGTTTGCCTGTTGGGCTTTCTTGTTATGAACGAAGACATTCTTCTGGCTTCAATGTATAAATTGAACAACTGTTCAAAATAACACTTGAACGATCGTTCTTGTTTGATCTATATTGTTTTTACACCAACGGAGAACATTCATTAATTGCTCCGTGATTGAATAACTTTAGAACCGAAAATTGATAGGGATAGAGCAATGAGCAACTTCAAAATTCACTCAGTAGAATCCGCGCCAGAGCAAAGCCAACCTATTCTTGAGGGCGCTAAAAAGCAGATGGGCAGAGTGCCGGGCTTGTTTGGTGTGTTGGCTGAATCTCCAAACACACTTAAGGCTTACACTCAGCTTCATCAGGCGTTTAGTGACTCATCTTTCGATGCTGAAGAGCTAACGGTTGTTTGGCAAACCATCAACGTTGAACACGAATGCCACTACTGCGTTCCAGCGCACACAGGCATTGCACATTCAATGAAGGTCGATCCTGCAATCACCGAAGCACTGCGTAATCGCACAGATTTACCCACTGAAAAGCTGCAAGCCCTGCATGATTTTACGCTGAGCATGGTACGTAACCGCGGCAATGTGCCTGAAAGTGAAATGGCAGCATTTTTCGAAGCGGGCTACGGTCAGCAACAAGTGCTAGAAGTGATTCTTGGCCTGTCTCAGAAAGTGATCAGTAATTACGTAAACCACGTTGCTAAAACGCCAGTCGACAAAGTTTTTGAACAGTTCGCTTGGCAAGGGTAATCGCTTTTAATTAACCATCGTATTTAAGCAACTCAAGATATGATAATGATGAAAGCCCCACTCAGTTGGAGGGGCTTTGTTGTTTGGCCTGAATGGAGAATTAGAAAGGTAATCTAACGTACGTGCCTAGCGATTATCTTCGCTAGTGTTACAACCCCTTCTTTCCACTCTTTGCTCTCTTCAATATTGGCGACAGTGAAGCGCAGGCAATGTTTATATTGGTCGTTGGTGCCAAATACTGTTCCGGGTAAGATCCCCAATTTATGCTTCAAACAATCTTGATAGACCGCGTAGCTATCGACCGATTCAGGCAGTGTTATCCAGTTTAAAAAAGAGCCTTCCGGTTTTGATAGGTGGTATTGCCCGACAAGGTGTGGGTAGCTATCTAGTGCTTGTATTAACAGGCTTTGGAATTGCTTTTGATTGGTTTGGTAGAGCCGCTTCATCTTAGACAAATGACTGCGATATTTGCCGGTAGTGAGAAATTGACCCACAGCGGATTGCATCAGATTTGAGCTGCCCATGTTGTCGCATAAAAGGTACTTTTCGACCAAAGGTTGGTAGCGCCCAGACAGTAACCAACCGATTCGCAAGCGTGAGTCTAATGTTTTAGACAGTGAGTTGACGTAGATGACTCTATCTTGATCATCAAGCTCTTTGAGGCTCGCGATTGGTGTGTCGAATGCCAAGCTACCGAACACATCGTCTTCGATAATTGGTAAAGATCCGGTGATCTCCAGTAATGCTTTTCGATTCGCCAATGGCATTCTTGAGCCGGTTGGGTTAGTAAAGTTTGGCGTTAGCAGTAAGGTTTTCACTTCCCATTTGTCCAACGCACTCTGTAGGGATGGGATATCAATACCGTGGCTAACGCTGCTTGGGATTTCAAGGGCTTGCAAGCCAAGTGATTCAAGTAAAAGTAGATTACCGAAATAACAGGGCGACTCGACCGCCACGATGTCGCCGGGCTTGGTGAGCGCACGCAGAGCCAGGCTGATCGCCTGTTGAGCACCATGAGTAATCGCAATCTCTTTCGATCCCGCAGGCACACCAAGATCATGGGTGATCTTTAACAATTGCTTTACTAACTGCTCATCTCCAGGAGGCAGTTGGTAATAACCGGGAAGCTGAGTTTGCAAACGGCTATGCCGACCGATTTCGGCGTACAAGCTACGAATCGCAGGGTTATTGATGTTCGGGTGTGCTGAGCCTGCCAGCAACTTCAGACGACCTTTTGGACGAGAGAGTACAGACTTGGTGACCGACAACAGGTCAACTTTTTGAGGTTGGCTTGATGCATCCCAGCTGGTGGTGTTCGGTGCTTTCACGCGATAGCCAGATTTAGGTACTGAATAAACCCAGCCTGTGGCTTCCAGTTCTTGATAGGCGCGAATTACGGTATTTTTGCTTACGCCAAGCTGTTCGCTTAACTGGCGGATCGAGGGAAGGCGATCGTCTGGATGAAAGAGCCCCTTATCGATCTGAGCCTTAATATGTTGTTCGGTAGCAAGGTATTTATTGCCGCTGAGTTCTGCTTCCACGTGTTTCTCCCTCGTTGCACACTCTCAATCTGTAACCATATAAAGTGTTATATCTGTATCTTTATTAGTTATCTGTACCCAACTAAGGTAACAGCATTGATGAATAGTTGACCAGAGGTTTGTAATGCTGATTAAAATGATTCCGTTTGTGTTTGTAATATTGTGGTCGTCAGGTTTTGTCGGCGCACGTCTTGGTGTGGAATACGCGGAACCCGCAACATTACTTTCATTGAGGATGGTGGCCAACGTGGCGCTGTTCTTGGTTTTGATTGCAATCCTTAAGCGTCGTATTCCTCGTGGTCGAGCATTCTTCCACGCAAGTGTGGTTGGCATCTTGATTCATGGTTTCTACCTTGGTGGCACCTATCTGGCGATTGATATGGGTATGCCCGCCGGGTTGAGCTCTCTACTTGTTGGCTTACAACCGATTCTGACCGCCTTGATTATGATCAGCTGTACTTCGCAGCGTTTTAATTTTGCACAGTGGTTGGGATTAGCGCTTGGTTTTGCGGGTATTAGTTTGGTGTTGATGGGTAATATTGAATGGCAGTCAGACGACCAAAAAGGCTTGGCAACATTATTGTGTTTGGTTTCTTTGGTGGGTATTACCTGCGGCACTCTGTATCAGAAGCGCTTCTGTCAGGGGACAGATATGGTCGGCGGTGCGATGGTGCAATACTTGGCTTCTGCGGCGTTGTTTCTGCCGTTCGCAATGCGCTATGAAACCATGCAAGTAAACTGGACTGTAGAATTCACGCTAACTCTAATCTGGCTGGTGGTTGTTCTGTCTTGTGTTGCCATATTATTGTTGCTTTACATGGTAGAACACGGTGCATCTTCAAGTGTGGCCTCAGTGTTTTACTTAGTTCCACCGACGACAGCAATTCAAGCGTGGCTTATCTTCGGCGAGTCGTTCGACATCTATGGCGCAATGGGTTTTGCGTTGTCAGCCACTGCGGTTTATCTGGTGGTGAAGAAGCCCGAATTGATTAAGTTCCGAAGACAAGCAGCTTTAAACCGTTAAAAATAAAAAGAGCCTGAATATTCAGGCTCTTTCTCTATCAATAACTTTCTAGCGACTATCGATTAGCGCTTCATCAAGCAAGCGTAAGCCGTTGTAAACGGTGCTTCTTGGTATTGCTTAAGGCCAGTTTCTTTGAACTTCATCATAAGAGGGTTGCGCTTAAGGCTCTCCTTGATGTCAGCAGGTGATACAACGGTTACGTCTAGGCCGTCGATCAACTGAATTGCTGCTTCTAGTTTGAAGCCGAAGCCACCGCCAGCAAATTTGCCTTTAGTCTGACGTTGGCGAATTACAACTTTTTCTACTTGGTAATCTTCCATTAACTTTGCAAAAGAGAATTGAAAGTCTTTCATATTCTGTGTGTCGTTTGCGTCGCTAATCGCAACCTTAGAAACTCGGCAATCAGGAATGTTAAATACGCCGTCTGACAGAGAAAGAAGACAGATGACTGCATCGTTACCTTTGATTTCAACACCACAAATTTTCATGTTCTTACCTACTTATTTTAGAGCCCTACATTATGGTGTTATTTCTAACACTTCTCCAGTATTTGCGCGTATCAGCAGCAAATAAGTCTAAATCAGAGAGTATTTTAGTCGCCGAAAGTTAACCTTTGATTGAAAAAGCATCACACGAATTTACGGTATCGTTTGCTATGAGATGAAGCTCACAAAAGCTTAGCGGGATTTTATATGTGTGCTGTATATTGCGCGCGCATCCCTATTTGAAGTGTGGTTATTAATCCCAATGAATATCAATAATCTTTCGATTAAGAGTAAAATCGCGATCCCGCTGTTGGTGATTGTGATTGTTTTTTCTACCGTTACCGTGCTCAACGTTATCAGATCAAATGCTCAAGCTGCGATTAATAACGAGCTCAACAATGTCGTTCAACCTGTTCTAGATAACCTAGAAGATGGCTACCGCGATATCTACCAAATCATCGCTTCAGCGCAAGGCTTGTTACTTGCGAAAGATCAGGCGGCGATTGACTATCAAAAGTTCGAATTCAAAGACAACGCTTATAAAGCGGTTCCACGCTTTGAAAGTGTTGAGACTTTGTATCGAGCTGGTGTGTTAGATCCTTCTTCACGTGGTGAACTGTCTAAACTGGTTAATGCGATGAGTAAGTGGGTCGCGCTACACGAACCTATGTTTGCTGACCCTGCGAATGCACATCAATACAACATTGATTACTCGCCAGCGTTAGATGCTGAGTTTGCGATTATCCGTAAACAACTGCGTGATATCCGTACCCTGATTGAGTTGAAGCAGAAAGAGCTGCGTCAGCAAGCGGACGACTCAATTGAATCAAGCAAGTTGATCATTGAGGTTGGAATGGCAGTCGCTGTTTTTGCCGCATTGTTTGCGATGTGGTTATCGAACCGTTTCATTGTTCAACCAATCCAGAACGTCGAGAAAGCAATGAATGAGATCGCATCAGGTGATGGTGACTTATCTCAGCGCATGAAGGTGGAAGGGAACGACGAGATTGCTCGTTTAAGCTCTGCTTTCAATAAGTTTGTGGGCAAAATCCACGTTACGGTTGAGCAAGTAATTTTCACGTCAAACGCTGTTCGAGCTGAGATGGAAAATATTAAGTCACTCACTCAAAGCGTTGCTGAATTCTCTTCAAACCAACAGCGAGAGAGTGAAGTCGTTGCGGCTGCAGTTCATGAAATGCAGGCGACTAGCGAAGTGGTGAGTGGTAATGCCCTAGACGCGGCTACCGCAAGTAACGTTGCGAATCACGAAGTGGAGTCGGCAGACACTACGCTTGGTCTAACCGTGACATCAATTGAACGTCTAGCTCAAGATATTGAGAACGCGGGTGGTGTGGTTCAGGAATTGGATACTGATGTGAAAAACATCGCCTCTATTCTTGGCGTGATCAAAGGTATTGCTGAACAAACTAATTTGTTGGCCTTAAATGCAGCGATCGAAGCGGCACGTGCTGGCGAACAAGGTCGTGGTTTTGCTGTAGTCGCGGACGAAGTACGTGCATTGGCAAGTAAAACTCAAGACAGCACTGGTGAAATCGAGGCTATGATTGAGCGTTTAGAGGTCGGGGCTAAGCATGCTGTTGGCGTGATGAGCGAGAGCAAAATCAGCGGCGAGAAAACCATTATTCAAGCCGGGACTGCAGCGTCTTCTTTGAGTGAGATTCGTAATTCAATCGGTAAGATGAATGACATGAACACGCAGATTGCGACGGCAGCTTCTCAGCAGTCTCAAGTGTCTGAAGAAGTGAACAAAAATGTTCAACGTATCGCAGAAAGTACGATGCAAATGGTTGAGATGGCGAGCAGCGCTGAAAATGCGTGTATGGCTTTGGCCGAGCAATGTGAGGCGCTTGATAGCCTAGTTTCTCAGTTCGAGGTGTAATACTTAGAGCTGAGATGAACGTGGTTTGTTCTCGTTAGCCGCAAAGAAACAGCAGAAAGCCCGAACTCCATGAGTTCGGGCTTTCTTTTTAGATACATGATCCGTTGTTGACCGTGAGCTGCTAGTGATTAGCTGCTACGACCGTCTTGGTATGTGTAACGATAATCAACTTTTACGTTTGCTTGGTAGTGAACATCGCCGTTCATGTTGGTGATTTTCTTCACCTCCATATTCGCGTCATCAATTTTGAACGAATCGTATTTTGTTGTTTGCTGGAACTGTGGCAGTTCTCTTGAAAGCTCAAAAGGTGTCTTTGTGCTTAGCTCATCCATAAGGTTCGTGCCTGCATCGTATGCTTCCGCTTCAGTAACAAAGGTATCAGACTTTAGCGTTGTTTCTTGGATCGTCGTTTTAGTGGCTGCGAACGCTGTGGTGCTGAGTACAAGAGTTGATGCAAGTATGATTAATTTTTTCATAAGAGTACCTGACTTTGTTGTGTAACCAATGATTCAAGTTTTCAACCTACCAACAGTAGATAAGAATAATGTTAGGACAAAAACGAACTTATGTAAGAAGTTAGTCCCATAGTTATTGTTCGTTGAGAGTTATACGCAAAGCATATCAAGCCAGGTGACAGAATTCGGTAACTTCAATACACTGCATGGGTATCCACAGTTCAGCACAAGGTAAAGGCATGGCCAATTGGGAAGGGGTAAGTGAGTTTGTTGCAGTCGCAGAGCGTGAGAGTTTTACTGGTGCCGCACAGAAGCTTGCTACATCGGTCGCTCAAATCAGTCGCCGAGTAGCAAATCTCGAAGAACGTCTCGCGGTGAAACTGCTCAATCGAACGACTCGCAAGGTTTCTCTTACAGAAGCCGGGCAACTCTATTATCAACAGTGTAAATTGTTGGTCGAGGGCTTAGAGATTGCGGAATTGGCGGTAACACAAATGCAATCAACACCCAAAGGCTTACTGAAAGTCACCGCGCCTGTGACTTATGGTGAGCGCCAACTCGCCCCAATACTGCATCAATTCTTAAAGCTTCACCCGCAAGTAGAGCTTGAGCTGATGCTGACCAATCAAAAGCTCGATCTTATCGATTCGGGTGTTGATGTTGCGATTCGTCTTGGCCGCTTGGAAGACTCAAGCCTTGTGGCAAAGAGGCTGTCTCAACGCCAACTTTATGTATGTGCAAGCCCTGAATATATTGAACGTTATGGCGAGCCGCATACATTATCAGAATTAAATAATCACCAATGTTTAGTCGGTGGATTTGAACATTGGCGTTTCAAAGAAAATAGACGCCCTCGCTCAGTTCGTGTTAACGGACGCATTAAGTGCAACAGTGGTTTAGCCTTGTTAGACGCAGCTAAGCAGAGCATTGGCTTGGTGCAGTTGCCTGAATACTATGTGAGTGAAGACCTTGATTCTGGTGAGTTGGTTGAGGTGCTGTCCGATTATCGAGATGACAAAGAAGGGATCTGGGCGCTTTATCCTCAGAACCGCAACTTATCTTCAAAGGTTCGCCTGCTGGTGGACTTCCTTTCTGAGCAATTGGATTAGTGTATGGCTTAAAACCTCCACCGATAAAAACGGGCTTCAGAATAGAGATTCTGAAGCCCGGCGTGTTTTAGGATTAATTATCGTTTGATTACGGCTTACTAGACCGAAAATGTATTAGACGGTGAAGCGATCCACCAAGTGATACAGCTCATTTGCACGACTGTTGAGGTTTTGGCTACCTGTACGGTTTTGATTCGCGAGTTCTGCCGATTGTGAGCTTTGGTCAGAAATCACCACGATGCGTTGAGATATTTCTTGTCCTACAATATTTTGCTGTTCAGTGGCTGTCGCAATAAGCGAGTTCATGTCCATGATGGTATCAATCGACGCTTGGATCTTCGCCAGTGCTTTGGCTGCGGCATTCGCTTCTTCCACGGTTTGCGCACTTCGGTTTTGACTTGAATCCATCGCTTTCACAGCAGCATCTGAGGCAGCTTTAAGTTGCTCAATCATCTTGTGAATGTCGCCAGTGCTTTCTTGAGTACGGCTTGCCAGTTTACGAACCTCATCGGCAACCACAGCAAACCCACGACCTTGTTCGCCTGCACGTGCAGCTTCAATCGCGGCATTCAACGCGAGTAGGTTAGTTTGCTCGGCAATGTCTTGGATGACCGCCAATGAAGAGGAGATATTCTGCACATCACCTTCTAAACGAGACACGACAGTGTTGGCTTCTGATACTTCGCTCGCTAGGCCTGCCACCGAATCTGCAGCGGCGTTTACTATCTGTTGCGCTTCTTTGGCATTGCCCTCTGCAAGTTTAGCGGAATCCGCCGCTTGGCTAGCGTTGCTCGAGATCTCTTGCGCCGTTGTGGTCATTTCAGTCATCGCCGTTGCAACTTGTTCAGTCTCTTCACGTTGCCCAGTAGCAATCTCGTCGACCTGCGCAGCGCGAGAAGACATGCTAGATGTCTCGGCTACGACTTGCTGACCGACATCGCTTACGCTGCGAATGATGGTTTGAAGGCTTGCCACGAAGGCGTTGAAGTTCTCGCTGAGCTTAGTGAACTCAGGCGCTTTAAATGTTTCCATTCGAGCGGTTAAATCGGCTTCGCCACTCGCGAATGCGCTGATTGAACGATCAAACTGCTCGAGTGGTCGCATGATTGTGCGGTTGACGGCAACGGCAAACGCAGCAACTACTAGGGCAATCAAACCACAGAATATAGCGATCGCCGTCAATGAGCTTTGTAACGCGACATTCGAGCTCTCTTTCATCTCTGCGATTACAGCATCGATGTCGTCAGTATAAAAACCTGTGCCTAGCATCAAGTCCCACTGGGGAACGAATATCGAGTAGCTCAGTTTCGGTAGAGCTTCTGATTGACCAAGTTTTGGAAAGTAGTAGGTGGTGAACTCACCAAGCTTTGAGTTCTTGATCAAGTCACGAATCAGGTAGTTGCCTTTTTTGTCTTGCAGGTCGTAGTAGTTTTTACCAATGCCATCGTTATTTTGCCCAACAACTACTCGAACGCCTTTAGAGTCGTAGCCAAAGATGTAGCCAGACTCGCCATATTCGAGAGTTCTTAATGTCGGTAAGGCTTCTTCTAATGTTGCACCTCTTTCCAAGAACGGGCTAATAGAAGATTGAGCCATTTGCAGATACGCTTTAAGTTCCTTTTCTTTCATCGCCATCATATTGCTACGCGTCGATTCTACTTGTTGTGCGGTTAGCTCGGTGCTCTTCATATACGTCACGCTCATCATGCCAATTGCCATTAGTAGCAACGGAATGAAAGAGAGAATATAAAGGCGGTTTTTGATGGTTAGGGTCATGTCACGCTTCCTGTGTGATTATCTCATGCAATTTTCAACACATTATTAATGTGGTTTTAAAATGTAAATGGACTTGTTGTTGAATTGTTATCCAGAAATGTTTTTGTTTTATAAACATGATGGCGGTTAGGTTTTTGACGTTAGAAGACTTGCAACTAGGGGCTTAATGATAAAAAGAGCGGTTTGTTACGATGCTTTTGAATTTGGCGCTGCTTTGGTAGAATGCGACGCTTTGTAGCACCCTGCTATGTCTATTCGTTAAGTGAGAAAGATTCATGAACAAAAGCCATGTGACTATTGGTTTAACTAACCCAAAGAGCCCGACAAACGTTGGTGCTGTTATGCGTGCGGCTGGTTGTTACCAAGTCGACGAAGTTAAATACACAGGGCAACGCTACGAAAAAGCCGCAAAATTCCACACCGATACTAAGAGTGCTGCGCGTACTATCCCGTTGACTGGTGTTGAGTCGTTTTTAGACAATCTTGATCCAGAAACTAAGATCGTTTGCGTAGAACTCGCTGAGGGTGCAACACCACTGCCGCGTTTTAAACACCCAGAAAATGCCATCTATATCTTTGGCCCTGAAGACGGTTCTATTTCTCAAGATGTCGCCGACAGAGCAGATCATGTTGTTTATGTACCAACAGTAGGCTGCATGAACTTGGCTGCGACAGTTAACGTGCTGCTTTATGATCGCCTTGCTAAGTCAGATGAAATGGACGAGAGCAACGAGCTGATTAAGAAAAGCCGTGATAACCGTAACCATCTGCTAATCAAAGAAAAGTAACTATTTACTTCTAGTAAAAGTAACGATCTGCTTCTAGTGTTATCTATCCCGTAAGCAATCGGATATTATCTTTGGTTCATCATTAGATAATTGAAGGGTTAGATAACACCATGGAAGACAAGCAATTACTTGCCGCGCTACAGCAACACTCTGTCCTCGATCTCTATCAGTTATTCCAAGAAGTTGGTCAAAACCGCTCTTTGTATGCATTACTAGAGAGGTTATCTTCCCTTAAAGAACATCATCAACTGAGTACTCGTCTTAGCCCTTTTAAGCCTCATATCGAAGGATTGCTAGCTCAATTTGATAGCGCCACGCCAGATAGCGAGATCCTCAAGGCAGTCGCTCTTCAGTCTGAGATTCAGCAACGAGGCCACAGTATGAGTCGTTACATCATGACATCAGATAACCATCGCCATTTTTCCCCAAGTGCAGACCTAGTCATGTTTGGTGATTCGATCACCGAATGGGCCCCGTGGGCGGATATCTTTCGCGATGTTTCGATGGTCAACCGTGGCTTAGCGGGTGACACCACAACTGGCATGTTGCGCCGTATTGATACCACGTTGAATGTGAAGCCAAAGCTGGTGTGTTTTATGGCAGGGATAAACGATTTAGCTCAGGGTTATGATGTCGACCATATCTACCAGAACTACATTGATATGCTTAAGGTGTGGCAAGAAAATGAGATTCGCATATTGGTGCAATCAACGCTTTATGTTGGCTCTAAACTGCAAGGTTTAAATCCGTCGGTTGAACTGCTCAATAGCAAGCTAAGCGAGTACTGTACACAGCAAGGCATTGCGTTCTTAGATGTGAATTCAGTATTGTCGCCTAATAAGCTGTTGTCGAACAAGTACTCGTGTGATGATCTGCATTTGAATGCGAAGGCTTATCAAACTTGGGCTGAGATACTTCAACCTACGATAGCTGAGCTACTAAAATAGACTCACGCAAAACGCTAGCTAGACCGATAAACAGCTTAGCTAATACAAGAAAAGCCAAACCCTAGATTTGTTTCGCGAACCATAAGGACATCAATGTGAACCTAAGACAATTGGAAGTCTTTTACGCCATTATGCAGACCGGAACCGTATCTGGAGCCGCGCGCAGCTTGCATGTGTCGCAACCAAACGTGACCCGTATTTTGGCGCACACGGAGCAACAACTTGGGTTTGGCTTATTCGAACGAGTTAAAGGGCGGTTGGTGCCAACGGTTGAGGCAAAAACCTTACTGCCAGAAGCGGAAAAGGTGTATCAGCAATTGGGGCAATTTCGATCTCTGACCAACAAAGTGAAGCAAGGCCATCAGCATTTACGCATTGGTGCGCCGCCGATTTTAGCGACTAAATTACTGACTCCGGTAATCGCCCAAATGTCTCGCGAGCAAAATGGCAGTAAGCAAGATCTCTCTTTTGAGTTGCTGACTGCAAACCGTGATGAGCTGTGTGCTGGGTTATTAAAGCATGAGCTTGATATTGCTATCGCGTTTGGCGATGAAGCACCGCCTGCGATATTAAGTGAAACGCTATTAACCGAATCACTAAAGGTTTTGGTTCCTTCCAATACGGTTGATCATTTCCCCGCGGAATTAACGTTAGATGATCTGATCAATTATCCGCTGCCAATCATCGGGCTCGATAGCCGCGATCCATTAGGCCTCCTGTTACATCAACGCCTTATTGCACGTGAGCAGCATTATCACCACCCGATATCTGTACGTGGGTATAGCGCCGCTGCGGAACTGGTCAAGCACCAAGCGGGGTTTGCGATTGTTGATCCGTGGACGGCAGAGCAATATCAAAATGACGATGCGGTCTGTGTGTTGCCGCTTCAACCAGACATCCAATTTTCGGTATCGATGCTTTGCGCAGAGCACACCCCTCAGTCGATTTCCGTTAAGCAATTTATCGCTTCATTGAAAATCCATACTCACCCTATAACTTAAGGTTATAGGCTCGCCATAAATAGGCATTCGGCAGCTTCGAAGTTCTTAATTAAAGTAAACCCATACAAGGGCTTATTAATTAGGAATACTCATGTCGATCGCTCAACCTTACCTTCTTTTTCTTGGGGATGTTACTGACCCACTCGCTGCAAAAACAGCTCGCGGTATTCATCAATGGCGACCAGAAATCTGCCTAGGTCAACTGCGTTTAACGGGTGATACCGTTTCTCTGGGCTTAACGGATATGACCCTGCAAGAGGCGCAAGCGCAGGGCGCGAAGACGCTAGTGATTGGTACCGCAAATCCGGGTGGTGTTATTCCTGATTCTTGGCAGTCAACCATTATGGCCGCTGCAGAAATGGGATATGAGATTGCATCTGGCATGCACCAACGATTGAGTGAATTTTCACCGCTTGCTGACATGCAGCAACAAGGATTGACTAAGCTTCATGATGTACGCCATTTTGACGGTGTTCTTAATGTTGGTAACGGTAAGCTTCGTCAAGGTAAGCGTCTGCTTACTGTCGGAACTGATTGCTCAGTAGGCAAAATGTTCTCGGCATTAGCGATTGAAAAGTCGCTTAAACAAGCGGGAACATCCGCTCAGTTTAAAGCGACAGGGCAGACAGGTATTTTGATTGAAGGCAGCGGTATTTCGATTGATGCGGTGGTTGCGGATTTTATTTCTGGCGCAGTTGAAGCGATTAGCCCTGATTTTACCGACCACGATTGGGACATCATTGAAGGGCAAGGCTCTTTGTTCAACCCTTCGTTTGCAGGCGTGAGTTTGGGTCTTTTACATGGCGCACAAGCTGATGCCTTAGTGCTGTGTCATGAAGTTGGGCGACCACATATTCGTAACCTTCCTCATGCTAAATTACCAAGCATAGAGCAGACGATTGAAGCCAACTTGCAAGCGGCGCGACTGACTAATCCAGACGCGAAGCTGGTGGGTATCTGCTTGAACACGTCGGCGATTAGCATTGAAGAGGCTGAGACATTGTGCCAAGAATGGACCACACTCTATCAAGTGCCAGTGACGGACCCAGTGCGCTTTGGTGTACAACACATTACTGATCATTTGCGACATTCACTTTAACGACTTCATCATTTCTACGTTTCCATTTGTTAAAGTGAACATCAACCGAGTGAAATTATGAAGATTACAGCTGAACCCATTATTATCGCGATGCAAACGCCTTTTCGCATCTCTCGTGTCAGTCGAACTGAGTGTCACGTTGTTCGTGTTTACATTGAACATGGTGGCAAACGAGCTCAGGGCGAATGCACGCCTTACCCACGATACGGCGAGTCATCGGAGTCTGTGTTAGCGCAAATCCAACAAGCGTCTAGCGCACTTGAAGCTATGTTTGAACGAGGCGTTACTGATC
Source organism: Vibrio sp. 10N.247.311.13 (assembly GCF_041467595.1). Lineage (NCBI taxonomy): Bacteria > Pseudomonadati > Pseudomonadota > Gammaproteobacteria > Vibrionales > Vibrionaceae > Vibrio > Vibrio sp. 10N.247.311.13. The sequence continues at coordinate 69,735 of NZ_JBFSUX010000014.1, forward strand.
CGGCAGAGCTAAGAGATCATCTTCAGTCTTTATTGACCGGAGGGGCAGCGCGCAATGCGGTCGATTGTGCGCTTTGGGATTTTGAAGCTCAGCAGAACGACCAGACGTTTCCGAATAGCTTGTTTGAGTTGCCTGCTCAAATCGTGACTGCAATGACAGTCTCGATTGGCACGCCAGAAGGCATGGCGACTCAGGCTCGAGACTATGTCGCGAATGGTGCGAAACTTCTGAAAGTGAAGCTTGACGGCGAGCAGGTGGTAGAGCGTGTTCGCGCGGTACGAGAAGCTGCGGCAGATGTTCAAATTGTATTGGATGCGAATGAAGCGTGGACAGGATTGAATCTCGAAGAGTTGTTCAATCAACTGGTAGAATTTGATATTGCGATGATCGAGCAGCCGTTACCCCAACAGCACGATGCCTCATTGGCGCACATCAAGCACCCGATACCACTGTGTGCTGATGAAAGCTGTCATACCACTTCGCAACTTTCATCTTTGTTAGGCAAATATGAAATGGTCAACATCAAGCTCGATAAAACAGGTGGTTTGACCGAAGCATTGGTACTTGCTGAAGAAGCTCAAAGGCTAGGATTTACGCTGATGTCGGGTTGTATGCTCGGTACATCGCTGGCGATGCGTGCAGCTCTGCCTATCGCCGTTCAATCTGAAATCGTCGACCTCGATGGCCCAGTTTTACTTGGCCAAGATGTAGCGCCAGCACTGACTTATCGAGATGGAATGATTATTCTTTAGTTCCTAACAAATTAGCTAGGTGTCTCTTCATACAAAAATCGCATAAGCGTTAACTTATGCGATTTTTTGTTTGTACCGTTTTACAGAGATAAGTAAACCATACTGCAACTGCTCACTTGTTTCATTGAGTGGGGTGTACTGAATTGCTAAATACAACCCGCCTAGAAAATACAGTGTTTAGCAAAATCGCCCGCTTCATTAGCCGTCCAGTCACCTTTAGGCTTTTCTTTCATATCCGCACACCAAGCTTCACTGCCAACCTCGGTACAAGCCATTAATTGAGTAGCAAGGAAAAGTATCAACGCGATTTTCTTCATAATAAACATTCCGTTGTGGTCTAAATTTCTGCTTATAACTGTATCAAATCCCACAAGTGATTGTTATAGCTGCTAAGAACTTAAGGGCGTTAATAATGATGTGGGGTTGAGCTGAATTCGAGGGACGGTAAAGAAGCGAAGGTTTGCTTGGCTTTAAGATCGAAAAAGCCAGCAATGTATGCTGGCTTTGAAATTCTTAATAAGTGTCTATTCGTTATTTCGCTTTAACTACTTATCGATTTATACCAATTTCATCTCTTGGATGATGTCCGAAGCAATCTCTGGCTTCGTGCTTGTTGGTTTCTCGTGTAGGTCTGCTTTCAATTGTCCCTTACGGTTACTTAGGCCCGCTTCAAGTTTCTTAAGTGCTGCAGCGATAGCTGGGTACATAACATCGTCTGTCGATTTTGCTGTTACTCGTACACCTTCGTAGTTGGTGAATACTTCAACCTGATGTTGACCATGTTCTTTTGTAATGATGATGTCGCAGCTAATCAGTGATGGAAAATGGTTAGATATCTTTTCGAATTTACCTTCGATGTCTTTACGTGAGTCGTCGTTAATTGATACGTGATGTGTTTGAACGTTTATTTTCATAAATCATACCTTTCCAATGACTGTGTCATTTAAACGTAGCAAACATCGGATAGATTAACCAATAGAGAAAGTACACATGTGTGATTGACTTCAGTGTTATCAAATAATCTCTCCTTCCTCCCTTGAAAGTCCGAATAACTGATCGCATATTATGTTTCGTGTTTTCGAGACATGTTCAAAAATACTCCATCCTTGATAATTTGCTCTAACGTAGCGCTCAATTCCAGTGAATCTCTCTTTATCGGTTTTATAATTCCGAACTTGTCACTCCATTGATTTTCTTTCCAGCTCACTCACTTTTTCTTCTTTGATTAAAAACTCAGCTTAAGTTACTAATTTATAGACACTCAACTGCCCACTCCATATTGAAGTGAAACTCTCCTGCTGTGAGTTGAGACTCGGGTATGGTAATGCGTGCTCGAATATCGACTTCTTTATTGGATGCCAGTTGATCGACAGGAAATTCGACGCCCTGACGCCAATAATTAATGTCACCTTCATAGCGAACCGGCGTTTCGACTTTGAATCGCACAAGTTCTGAAATGCGAGACTCATCAATTGAGCCTAGATCAATATGTTGCAGTTTGAGCAACAATCGAGAATCTTTGCGATTGGACTCAAGCTTAAGCGTTATCGCTCGGGCATCGTATTCTCGGCCACTGAATTTAAGCCGTTTAAGTGTATTAAAACCATCAAAGCCATTAAGATTGATGCAGAAATGCTTGAGCTGTTAGGCAGTGAAGATGGCAACACAGCGATGATCAAAGTGAGCTGGGATGAGAAGGGAATGAAGGTCTATAAGGATGGCTACTTAGCAGATTATGAGTACGGGATTGCCCCTCATGAGATGCAAGAAAACTACGAATTAGCACCTAAGTAACTCGATTCGATTGCAGAAAAGCGCCTTGCTTAGTTAGTGGGCGCTTTTTTGTTGCTCACCAAAATATGACGAAACTCACACTTTTCTGACAATTAATGACTCGTTGTGCTAGTATGCGCCGCTTGTCTTTGTAATTGATAAAAAACGCATTACCAAAACAGACTTTTCTGTTTACCTGCTTGTAATGACCTCATTCAGTTTGGCCTGACTTGGCTGAACATCTGCATTTTGCTCGGACGCAAAGAGAGTAGTACTCACTACTTCACTATGTACATTTGAGAGCACCATCTATCAAAGGCCTTTTTGAAACAGCCTAAATTAGCGCGAACTTAGTTCAGCGTGAAGGGTTTCGTTTTTCCAAAAATCCCTATCGGCGGCTAAGTGAACCTTAGTTGCTGACAAATAAGGAGTCTATATGACGACTACGGTATCTACATCCGTACCTACATCTCAAGCTGGTAACGCAGCGCCGACAGAGAAAGAAGTAAACCACCCGTTTCTCTCTTTGGTTATCATGGTGATCGTTGCTGCAATCGCAACTTACTTCATCCCTGCTGGTGAATTCGAGCGAGTGGTCATGAATGGCCGCACGGTTATCGACCCAGACAGCTACACACAATTGACCAGCAACCCAACAACATTAGCCTCTTTTTTCGAATCATTTTTTAAAGGCTTCAAATCCGCTTCTGGCGTGATGGGCGTTGTGGTATTTGTGGGTGGTGCTTTTGGCATTATCAAACACATGGGTCTGTTAGACGCATCCGTTGTTGCACTAACTACTAAGCTAAAGAAGCAAGGCTTATACGTGATTGCGCCTGTGATCATGACGGCGATCTTCTTCAACGTTACCTTCACCGGTATGCGTGAACTTGATGTCATTTTCATCTCTTTGATGATCCCGATCTGTATCAAGCTTGGCTATGACGCGATTACGGCACTTGGCGTTGTTTTACTGGCAAGTTGTGCCGGTTTCGCGGCCGCTTTGGCTAACCCATTCTTTACGGGTATTGCACACACTATCGCTGAACTGCCTATGTATTCAGGCATGTGGTACCGCTTTATTGTTGGTATGTTCATGTTGTTAACGGGTGCATGGTATGTGCTTAACTACGCGCGCAAAGTTAAGCAAGATCCGACCAAAGGCTTGTTACACGGCACGGGTTACCACTATGAATCAAATGTTGAAGCGAAAACACTGACCACACGTGAAAAGCTTGCGGGCATCGCGTTCTTGGGCGTATTCGCATACATGATCTTCGGCACGTTGACGATGGGGTTCGGCTTCACCGAGATTGCGGGTGCATTCGTGGCGATGGCTATTATTCCGGGTTTGGTGGCGGGTTTATCTCCGAACAAGATCTGTGAGTATTGGACCAAAGGTGTTAGCGACGTATTGATCGCGGTACTGATCATCTTTTTTGCTCGTTCAGTGCTAACCATTATGGAAGACGCGAAGATTGTTGATTCTATTATCTTCTATCTTGCACAGATCATTTCTGGTAGCTCTAAACTTGTGGCAGCAGCAGGGATCTACTTCTCGCAGGCTGCGATCAACCTGTTCATTCCATCGGGCAGTGGCCAAGCGGTGATCACCATGCCAATCATTATTCCGTTGGCAGATATTGGTGAAGTGACTCGTCAAGTGGCGGCACTGGCTTCTCAATTGGGTGATGGTATTTCTAACTATATTTACCCAACCAATGGTGGCTTGTTGGCGGTATTGGCTATAGCAAAAGTACCTTACACCAAGTGGGTTCGTTTCTTCTTACCACTGTTCTTGTTCTGGTCGGTAGGCGCTTTGGTTTCTGTTGTTATTGCTCAAATGATTGAGTTAGGGCCTTTCTAAGGTTTCTGTTTAATCGAATACATGGACAGTTAAGGCTTAACTGAAGCTGTGTGAGTAAATAAGAAGGCAGCGAATTCGCTGCCTTTTTTCGTTTAAAGAAAAGCTATTCCAACGTTAAAGGTTACTCTTCAAATTGGTAAGAAGAGGGCACCACAATCACGCCTTGTTTTGATATGTGGAAGCGTTTCGCATCGGCAAGGCCATCAAGACCGATCTGGGTTCCGTCAGGCACCTTAACGTTCTTGTCGATGATGCAGTTTTGTATGTGGCAATTTTTTCCAATCTCAACATCTTCAAACAGAATACTATCAATCACAATCGCGGCATTGCTGACTTTCACTTTCGGGAAGAAGATTGAGTTTTGCGCCGAGCCGCCTTCAATTACAACGCCATTCGCTATCATCGAGTTGATGAATATTCCTTGATTACCTTCAACTGAAGCAATGGTTCGTGCGGGTGGCAGCTGCGGTTCGTAAGTACGAATCGCCCAATCAGGTTGATATAAATCGATAGGCGAAGCTGGCTTTAACAGGTCCATGTTGGATTGGTAATAAGAGTCGATAGTACCAACATCTCTCCAGTACGCATCTTGGGTCACTCGGCCTTCTTCATCCCCAAACTTGTATGCGTAAACACTGTTGTTGCACACCAATTTAGGAATGATATCTTTACCAAAATCGTGGCTTGAGTTCGGATCTTCGGCGTCCGCCAGTAGCGCTTGTGTTAGTACTTCTTTATCAAAGACGTAAATACCCATTGAAGCCATGCTTCGAGTTGGCCTACCAGGTACACATGCAGGGTAACGTGGCTTTTCGGTAAAGTTATTGATCTCTAGAGATTCATCTATCTCCATCACACCAAACTCTTTGGCTTCGTCAATCGAAACCTCCATGCACGCCACAGTTAGGTCGGCCTCGTTCTTTTTGTGCTGCTTGAGCATTGGTGCGTAATCCATGCGATAGATATGGTCACCGGATAACACCACCACATGCTTGGCTTCACTGCGTGAAAGTAGATACAAGTTTTGATAAATCGCATCGGCAGTACCGCTGTACCAGCTATCACCGGTTCGCATTTGTGGAGGAACATTGGTGATGTATTCGCCGAGCTCAGGGTTAAGCACCGACCAACCATCTCTTAAATGTTTTTGCAAAGAGTGAGATTTGTACTGAGTCAGCACCAAAATTTGGCGTAGCCCAGAGTGTAAGCAGTTCGCGAGTGTGAAATCGATGATTCGATATTTGCCACCAAAGGGTACCGCAGGTTTTGCACGGTTATCGGTGAGAGGGGAAAGCCGAGAGCCAACACCGCCGGCCAGAACGATTGTTAGAGTGTCTTGCATGATCAGAACCTCAATGTATTTATGATTATGAACATAGACTTGCAAGCACTAAGCCAAATGTAACTCATTGAATATTATACGAGGCGAGATTGATTCTTGTTGTTCTGCACCAAAATAATGCGTGCGAGATATTGGCTTGCTCTATTTTGATCCAAAAAAGATCCGAACAGAGTGAAGGGATTGGGTTAACAAAATGACGCACGGAAAAGCTGCATTACAAAACTGTCAATAAAATGAAGAAATAAAGTGATCGGGTCGATATAAATTTACATAAATAATCACAACTTTTCACAAATTGATTTCCATCAATAAAGTAGGGTTATTCTATGATACCTTGCACGCAAAATAAGAAATGATTACTCATTCACCAACAAAGATTAAGCCCCCAAAAGGAAATTATAATGAAAAAAACAGTATGTGGTATTGCGGTTATTGCGGCTCTTATGTCAACCAATGTTCTTGCTCATAAAGAAGGTGATTTCATCATCCGTGCAGGTGCAGCAACGGTATCTCCTAACGATAGTAGTGGCGCTGTGTTGAATGATCCAAATACAGAATTCTCTGTAGACTCAAACACCCAACTTGGTTTGACATTTGGCTATATGTTTACAGATAACATCAGTCTTGAAATTCTTGCAGCAACGCCATTCTCTCATACAATCTCTACAAATCATGGTGGTCTAGGCGATATCGCTGACACAAAACACCTACCACCTACGCTGATGGTGCAGTACTACTTCGGTGAAGCAAACAGCAAATTCCGTCCTTACGTAGGCGCGGGTATCAACTACACCGTATTTTTCGATGAAGAACTTAATGGTACGGGCAAAGATGCTGGTTTGAGCGACTTGTCTCTTGATGACTCTTGGGGTCTTGCTGCAAACATCGGTATGGACTACATGATCAATGAAGATTGGTTCTTGAACGCATCGGTTTGGTACGCAGATATCGACACTACAGCTAAATACAAAGCGGGTGGTGTTCAGTACTCAACAGACGTTGATATCGACCCATGGGTATTCATGATCGGTGGTGGTTACAACTTCTAACCTACGATTCAGTTTACTAAGGCGCTCAAGCACCAGCCAGCTTGTGCGCCTTTTTTTGCGTGCTTGCTAGTGAAGTGTTTAATCCAACTTATTGTTGTTATGGGTAAAGCAAACTGATTGTCGTCATTTATTGTTAATAAAAGAGAAAGATAACTGTCATAACAGCCCTCTATGATCGCGATTCAAATTATGGAGGATATATGAATCGTAAATTTAATAAGCTGACACTATTACTGCCTATCGCCGTAAGTTCTGCTCTAGCAGGCTGTTCTCAATCAACGTCAACATCACCAACGGCTGCTATCCCATCTCAAACGTCACTTGATGCTTTTAGCTTTCAATGCCAATCCATCGAGCAGCCAAGCGCTTCCAATGCTGAGGTAACCGGAATCAGTCTGGTTGGACGTGCTATTACCGACGCTCCGTTTGATACCTCAGCAGCCGAAATCGTCAGCTACGATTCATGTACCGATAAGCTTTATGTTGTGAACGCTCAAGCGCAGAAAGTCGATGTGTTATCAATGAACTCGGCTAGCGAACCAACATCTTCGGGTTCGATTAATCTTCAATCAGCCGCTGCGGCTTCTGGTATTGATATCGGTGCTGCAAACAGTGTGTCTACTCATCAAGGCCTAGTTGCGGTCGCGATTGAGAATGCCGACAAACAACAAAACGGCATCATTGCACTTTATCGTTCAGACACGTTAGAGCTGATCACTACTTATACGGCTGGTGCATTACCGGACATGGTGAGCTTCTCGAAAGATGGTCGCTATATTGCCTCTGCAAATGAAGGTGAGCCGAATGCGGATTACAGCATTGATCCTGAAGGTTCAGTAACGCTGGTGGATTTAACCAATGGCCCTTTGCAAGCGACAGTCACTCAAATTGATTTCAACGCATTTAATCAAGGTCAGCCTCGCCATGCAGAACTGACTGACAAGGTTCGAATCTCTGCGCCGAATGCAACCGTTGCTCAAGACCTTGAACCGGAATACCTAACGTTTGCTGATAACGGAAAACTCTACGTTGCCCTTCAAGAGAACAACGCTTTGGCCGCGATTGATGTGGCGAGTGCACAAGTGGATGCGATTCTTGGACTAGGCGGAAAGCCTTGGGACAGCGCTAAGCTAGACGCTTCAAACAAAGACAAAAACATCGGTAATCTACAAAGCTACGCAATGTTAGAAGGCCTTTACATGCCAGATAGCATCACCAGCTACAGTGTTGATGGTAACACCTACATTGCGACTGCAAACGAAGGCGACGGCCGTGAATATGGCATCAAGACTACGCAAGAAATGTGTGATGAGAAAGGTTTTGAGTGGGACGGTGACGATTATCAAGGCACCGAAAACTACACCACAGAAAAAGACTTTTGTATCGCTTATGTCGATGAAGTACGCGGCAAGAAGTTAGATATTGACGCTAACCACCCATTAGATGGCGCATTGAAAGACAACAAGCAACTTGCACGTCTTAAAGTGATTAAGCCACAAGGGACACTCGCTGCTGACCAAAAGGTTCAAGCATTCGGCAGCCGCTCGTTCTCTATCTGGGATGAGTCAGGCGAGCTAGTGTTTGATAGCGGCGATGATTTTGCTCGAATCGTACTTGAGCAAGATCCTGCAAACTTCAACAGCACCAATGATAACAACCAAAGCGGTGACGATCGTAGTGATGATAAAGGCGTAGAACCTGAAGCGATCGAAGTGGCGGAGATCAACGGCAAGCACTATGCCTTTATTGGACTTGAGCGCCAAGGTGGCATCATGGTTTACGACGTAACACAGCCTAAAAACGCAAGTTTCATCAGCTACTTGAACAATCGCGACTTTACTCAGCCTGTGTGCACTAAGGTTGATGAAGACGGTGATTGCGACAACGAGACTTACAACGCTAAAGCGGGTGATTTAGGTCCAGAATCAATCAAGTATTTCACTCGTTCTGGTAACCACTTTATTGCGGTTGGCAACGAAGTGAGTGGTAGCACGTCAGTTTACCGCGTTGAGTTTTAATCACGCTTCTTACTAGCAATTAGATTGAATCAAAACAAAAGCGCCACGACTTGTTAAGTCGTGGCGCTTTTTTAGTTCATCGCTTATTTATTAGCGATGGTAAAGGCCTATGGCTGTTGCTTAGTTGGTGCTAGAGCAATCTCACGGATACATACATTCTGTGGTTGTTGGTAAGCGAATGATACAGCGCGAGCGATATCGTCAGCTGCCAATACGCCACCCATGTCTTCTTTCCAAGAATCGTAACCGTCTTTGATCTCTTGAGATGTTGTGTGAGACAGAAGCTCAGTTTCTACAGCACCCGGTGCGATAGTGGTAACACGAACATTTGAAGCCGCCACTTCTTCACGAACGTTCTCAGAAATAGCGTGTACCGCGAATTTAGTACCACAGTAAGCTGCGTGGCTTGGGAATGTTTTCTTACCCGCGATAGAGCTGATGTTGATGATAGTACCTGTGTTGCGTTCCATCATCGGAGTAAGTACAGATTGCATGCCGTTTAGAAGACCAATCACGTTCACATCGAACATTGTCTTCCACTCTTGTGCGTCTTGAGTATCAATTTGACCAAGAAGCATTGCGCCAGCGTTGTTGATAAGTGCATCGACAGGGCCAAATTTCGCTTCACCTTGTGCGATTGCTGCATCAAATGATGCTTTGTCTGTTACGTCTACTTTCACTGACAGTGAGTTTGGTAGGTTCAGCGCTTCAAGGCGGTCAATACGACGAGCTAAAAGTAGCAGAGGGTGACCTTCATCGCTTAAACGACGAGCGATTGCTTCACCAATACCAGAGCTTGCACCTGTAATTACGATTAGTTTTTTCATTTTATTTCCTCTGTACTTTTATTGCGTCGGTTGGCTACGACGTGTTGTTTAAGTGCATTCGAATCAAGTGCTTGTTGCCTTGCTTCGTTGCGATGGAGGTATATTAAGGAAAATAGCATTGTTGATATATAGCGCTTTACTTGAAACACTGTTGCTGTGGTGCAACAATAAAAGCGTCTATCTCATCACTTCATTAGTAAGCTGGCGACTATGCTCAATCAAATTAACCTGTCTGATATTCGATCCTTCGTGCTTATCGCTCGTTTAGGTAATTTCACCAAAGCGGCAGAGGAGTTGGATGTCTCTCGTTCACACGTATCACGCCAAGTGAGTAGTTTAGAAAAGCAGATGGGTGTGACTCTGTTTATCCGTACCACTCGAACCTTAAGGCTGACGCACGCAGGGCAAGATCTGTACGCGAGATGTGAGCAAGCCCTCGATAACATAGACCAAGCGCTGATTGCTGCTGTCGACGATGTCGAAGAAGTGCGCGGCGACATAAAAGTAAACTGTGTCGGCGGTTATCTGGGCGAGGTGATCATTGCGGATCTAGTGAATGAGTTTATGCAACTCTACCCAGACATCAGTATTAGCCTTGATTTCAGTAGTAACCGAGTCGATCTGATTGAAGACGCCTTTGATATAGCTTTTCGCATGGGAAGCTTAGAAGACGCGGGCTTTATCGCAAGAAAGCTTTTGGACATTGAGATGGGAACACTCGCAAGCCCAGAGTATTTCATTCGCAAAGGGAAGCCAAACCATCCTAAAGATCTCATCCACCACGATTGCTTAACTGGCTCGGTGCGTAAGTGGAGCTTTCAAGCTTTGGATGACACCAAGAAAACAGTCGATGTTCATGTGACGGGTAGACTGCAATGTAAAAATGGCCGAGTGTTGGTGCAGGGCGCTAAGTCGGGAAATGGGATTATTCGTGTTCCAACCATCTATTGCTTACAAGAGATCAATGATGGGCAACTGGAGCAGGTGTTTGATGAGTGGGTGGTACCGAAAGTGGACTTTTCAGCGATCTATCATCGAGACCGCTATCAACCGAGCCGAATTCGAACCTTCATTGATTTTGTGAAAGGTCGTTTTGAGCAAATGCCAGTCAGCTAAATAATGCGTGCTGTCCATTATTTGGAATAGAGCGGATTAGCGTGGGCTTACATCTCGTCGATTTCGTTTTGTAGGTTTTCCAACTGCTCTAGAATCAACAAAAACTTCTCGCCGAACGGCGTTACTTGGTATTCAACTCTTGGTGGCAGTTCGTTGAACATCTGCTTATCCAAAATCCCGAACTCCACATTTCGCTTCAAGCATTCATTCAATACCTTGGTCGATAACCCTTCGACAGAGCGCACCATTTCACCAGGGCGATTAATGCCATTTGCCAGCAATTGGTAAACCGTGAGCGACCATTTACAGCCGTAGATGGTTTCTACCATACGAGCGGAACGCTCTGGTGCAGATTTTCTTGAAAAAAAGTTTTCCTGATTTTTCATAAAGATGTACCAATAAGTACCTACCTAACCGATTTGTACTTACTATTCATAGTGTTAGTTCAAAGCCTAAGATTACCACGTTCACATGACTTAGGAGATAACAAAATGAACTTCACTAAAAATGGTATTGCAGTCGTAATCGGTGGCACAAGTGGTATGGGCTTTGAAACAGCGAAGCAGCTAGTCGCTCAGAACATTCATGTGTTGGTGGTCGGCAATAACCCAACTAAGTTAGATAAAGCGGTGTCAGAGCTGCAATCGTTAGGTCACGCTTCTGGCTGGCAAGCTAACCTTTATGATGATGCTAGTGTGTCTCGCCTTATTGCGCATTTAGAGTCGCTCGAAGAAGGTATTGGTTACCTTGTTAATGCGGCTGGCTACTTCAACCCTAAAGCGTTTATTGATCACCAAGAGTCTGATTACGAGCAATACATGCAGCTGAATAAAGCAACCTTCTTCATCACTCAAGCTGTTAGCAAGTTGATGATCAAAAACGGTGGCGGAAACGTGGTAAATGTAGGCTCTATGTGGGCGAAACAAGCTATTAAAGCGACGCCATCTTCTGCCTATTCAATGGCTAAAGCTGGCCTGCATGCATTAACACAACACATGGCAATGGAACTGGCTGAGCATAACATTCGTGTGAATGCGGTGTCTCCAGCCGTGGTTAAAACGCCGATTTACGAATCTTTCATCAAACCTGAAGAAGTGGATCAAGCGCTAGAAGGCTTCAACGCGTTCCATCCGATTGGTCGAGTTGGTTTGCCGAAAGACATCGCTAATGGCATCTCTTTCTTACTGTCAGACAGTGCAGGTTGGGTAACGGGCGCAATCTGGGATGTTGATGGCGGTGTGATTGCTGGTCGTAATTAATCAGGATTATTTTAGGTGGCTATCGCGCAGGCAAAATAGCAGCGAGATAGCCTCCTTGATCAGTATTCGCGTAGAATAGAAACGAGAAAGACAACAATAATAATTAAAACGATAACAAGAGTAAGGTCGCCATTATGTTCAACATGGACTTTTCAAAGAGACTGGTTATAGAAACCGAGACATTAGATTGGGTCGCGAGCCCGGCTAAAGGGGTTTGGCGTAAGCCACTTGAAAGAGAAGAGAAAGAATCGGGCCACACGACCAGCGTGGTGAAATACGATCCTGACTCTTCGTTTTCTGAGCACCCACACCCACAAGGCGAAGAGATCTTTGTATTAGATGGCGTGTTCTCAGATGAAACGGGTGATTTTCCTGCTGGCACTTATATCCGTAATCCGCCGGGCAGCGCGCATTCCCCATCCAGCAAAAATGGCTGTACGATCTTGGTTAAGCTAAACCAGTTTGATGCGAGAGACTTAACTCAAGTTCGCATCAATACTCTAGAAACGGAATGGCTACCTGGTATTGGCGGGTTACAAGTCATGCCATTACATGAGTTTGAGCACGAGCATGTCGCTTTAGTGAAGTGGCCTGTTGGCGAACGTTTTCAGCCGCACCGTCACTTTGGTGGAGAAGAGATCTTTGTGTTGTCGGGCACCTTTAAAGATGAACATGGCGTGTACCCGAAACATACTTGGATGCGTAGCCCTCACATGAGCGAGCATTTCCCTTATGTGGAAGAAGAGACGATCATCCTAGTGAAAACAGGTCATTTGCCACTGATATGATGATTATCTCGACAAGTAAAATAGAAAGCCGCTTACTAAAAGTCAGCGGCTTTCTGCTTTCTAGTGCCTATTGAGCTTACCTAATACACATTTGAGCATTAGTAAGCAACACCAATACGTTGGCGCGGGAACTTGCCAGCTTCGAGCTCATCAATCATCGCAATAGCGTAATCGCTGACTGAAATTTTGCTGTTACCATCTTCGTCGGTGAGCAGTTGATCGCCACCAGTGCGGTAGGTCGATAGTTTCTCGCCCGGGAATATTTCTGCGGCAGGGCTAACGAACGTCCAGTTAACTTCGCTATTAGATTGCTTGAACACTTCAAGAGCTTCGCCCTGTGCTAGCGCTTCGTTTTTGTAATCCGCAGGGAAGTCAGGAATAGTCACTAGCGGTACGTTTGGCGCTACTTCTAATGAGCCAGCTCCGCCAACCCAAAGTAGGCGATCGATACCGATGCTCGGTAATGTTGCCAGCAATTTAGTCGCAGTGTTTTTTACGATGTCGTGATTACCCAGAGCACGTCCGCCAATCGAAGTAATGACTGCATCAACGCCGGATAGTGCGTTTGCTAGACTTGCGGCTTCATCTTGTAAATCAAATGAACGAACTTCAATGCCTTTGGTTTCCACGCGGCTTGCATCTCTTACAACAGCAACGACCTCGTGACCACGAGATTGAGCTTCTTGAGCGATGTGACTACCAATCCAACCTGATGCACCTAATACTGCAATTTTCATAATGTCTCTCCAATTATCTAATTTATTGAGTCGTTTTCTCGACAGCCATTGCAGTCTAATAGCTCACTAGATTGCGATAAATATCGTAAAATGATGTAGATTGTATCTATATAGTGATCTAATAAGATTCGATTAGCTGCGATATAGTTCAAGGAGAGTGTGATGGATAGGTTGACGGCAATGCGTAGCTTTGTCGAAGTTGCGAATTGTGCCAGCTTCACCCAAGCAGCTGAGCATTTGGACATGAGTCGGTTGCAGGTTTCACGTCATGTTCAAGAGATAGAAGGGTGGCTGAAGCAGAGGCTATTACATAGGACGACTCGAAAGGTGAGCTTAACCGCGGCTGGGGAAATCGCTCTGCAGCGCTGTGAGAAGATCCTCCATGAGACCGCTGAGCTAGAAGTTACTTCACTCAATCAAACCGATGATCTTTCTGGAACCATTCGAATTGCAGCCCCCATCGGGTTAACTCAGCATATGTTGTTGGACGTGGTCGAGCAGTTCACCGAGCGCCACCCTAATATAACGGTCGAACTGTTTGCCTCAGACCGCTTTACTCAGCTGGTGGATGAGAGGATCGATATTGCACTTCGTTATACCGATCAACCTGACGATAGCTTGATTGCACGAAAGCTAATGGTCATTGATTCCGTGGTGTGTGCCTCGCAAGCCTACTTAGACAAACACGGTCAACCTGAAACGGTTGAAGCGCTTAGACAACACAATTGTTTTCGTCATTTGAGTGTCTCTAAGTGGGATTTTGTTAAGGATAACCAACATTATTCGGTTGAAGTGTCGGGGACTATTAAGGCCAACGATGTTGGGGTGTTAGCTCGCGCCGCACAGCATGGCAAAGGGGTTGTTCGATTACCTTGTGATTTAGCGAATCCGTTGATTGCAGAAGGGAAGTTGAAACGAATTTTGGATGATTTTGTTTCACCGAGTAGTGTGCTTTGGGCGGTGTACTTGTCTCGCAGTTATCAGCTGCCTGTTGTTCGTCAGTTCATTGATTTTGCAGCAGAAGCTTGGTCTAGCGATATCAAATCTGGAGACGTTTAAGCTTACATCGCTCATAACTTGTCTCGCCCTAAAATAGAACCAAATAAATATATAAGCCCATAAATACAAAAATCCGATATCAATGGTGATATCGGATTTGAACTCAATAATTCAGAGTTCCAGCACGCTCTCCTCTCACGAAGTCTTTACATGTAATGATGTACGGATAATCGGGTGTTTATCGCCTTATCGTTGATGCTAGGTAAAGGCTGATACAAGCTTTTGGTAATGTCTGATAATACTTGGTCGTAGACTTGCGATACCACAGTAGAGATATCACTGGTTAACTCGTACATGCTATCTGCTGGTTGGGTCGCTTCAGTGCTTGATGCGATCTCGGTAAGTGCATGCATCGCACGTGTACAAATGGGTGACCCACTGCTGATAGGGCAGATAATCGATAATTGGTTGAGTTTACGATGTGTCTGAGATGCGTAGAATTTGAATCTCGCATACTCTTCAGGTTTTTCCATATCAGGTATGCACATTCTCAGCTTGGTCAAGATCTCCATGCAGTCTAAGATCTGTTGCCAATTCATGTGGTATTCACTACTCATGTCTTCTCGCTCAGACTGGATCAGCCAGATGATCATCACTTCATCCATCAAGAACATGCTGTGGCGAATTGTTTTGCCATGAATCGATTGGTTACGCACCAAGCTGCGGTTTTGCCAGTCGCTGTGCATGGCAATGAGCTTAAGGTGATAGATGCGATACATAGGGCGACTATCAAACGACACATGAGATTGAAGCAATTCAGAGACCTCAAGTATGTTGTCGTAAATCTCGTTCACTTTACGAATCGAGTCGCTAGACAATTTATACGCCAGAGCGTAATGCGTTGCAGCGCGATGTTTACGTGATAACAACAATAGCTCTCTAAGTAGAACTAAGGTTTCAAACCTGTGTGATAACGCAGTTTGTCTCTTCCTTGAGAAATGAAACAGGGCTGCAAGTACTAATAGGGATAAACCCACTGAAATAACTACAAACATATTCAACTCCTAACATTTGTATACCTACTTAGTGGTAGTGCAGACACCGTGCCAAAATAAATAAGTGTTATATTTCATTGATTTATGTTTTTACTTTAATCATGGATGATCAATCATGGTGCATGACTTCACCATTCGGGTGAATGTTTCTCATATTTTGCAGGATTTTTTGAGAGGTTACGCTTTTCTAACGATTAGGTTGGGGAGGTTTCGATAAGTAGAGACACTTTGACGATCCACCTCTGGCTTGTTTCAAGCTGCAGAAATTAGAAAGGCCTCACCCCTTATATGCTTTTAACTATAAAAAGCAGTAAGAGTGAGGCCTTTCAGTGTTCATTTCGCAGTGTAGTTACCTTAACTGCTAAGTGTTCAGCATTGAGGGCTAAACGTTATGCAAGCTTAAGGTCGAACTCGTTGCGGTACATCACCATATCTTCAATGGTCAGTACTGGCATGTTGTGCAGTTTACCGAAAGCAACGATCTCTGGCGCTTTTGCCATTGTGCCGTTTGGGTTGGTGACTTCACACAGTACACCTGCTGATTGAAGACCAGCCATTTGCATCAGATCCACAGTACCTTCTGTGTGACCGCGGCGAGCAAGTACACCACCTTTGCGAGCACGCAGTGGGAATACGTGGCCAGGGCGAGCTAGGTCAGTAGGCTTAGCTGTTGGGTTTGCAGCTGTTTTGATCGTTGTTACACGGTCAGCGGCAGAAACGCCTGTTGTTACGCCAACTTTTGCTTCGATAGTGACAGTAAACGCAGTTTGGTTTGCGCTGTTGTTATCAACAACCATAGGTGGAAGTTCAAGTTGGTTTGCTTGCTCGTCAGTTAGACACAAGCACACGATGCCGCTGCATTCACGGATCATAAGTGCCATTTGAGCATTGGTTAGGTGTTCTACTGAGTAGATGATGTCGCCTTCGTTCTCGCGATCTTCATCGTCAAGTAAAAGTACGCCACGACCTTCGCGTAGGGCTTGCAGTGCGTTTTCAACGCGAGTGATTGGTTCGCCAAATTCGGCAAGTAGTGAAGACTGATTCATGGTTAAACTCCTAAAATATCACCAGAATCAGGGCTGCATGAGGGATCTCAACCGAGCACGACAAAGCCGACTCATTATAAGTCGACCTTAGCTCATTATGGTTTTATCCAAAACGAAATGCACCCTTTCGAGTTGGAGGCATGAACCCAATAAATGAGTACGCCTTTCCAACTTAAACGAGTGTGTTTCCATTCTCTCTCATCCGGACTATAACCGTCGGCTCTGGCATCTCACCAGATCTGCTGACCTCGACGAATCGAGCGCTCGCGGGCTTATCTTTAGATTTTGCTAAGGACATACCGCCGGTGGGGAATTTCGCCCCGCCCTGAGAATAAAAATTAATAATCTGTTTTGCTTTGAAAGCAGACCAGATGGTAATCCTTTCAATAGTGGATTTAAAGGACTGACAGCAAAGTTTTTCAGATTTTGGCCTGTTAACCCGGTGAGTGTTCACTTTATCAGCAGAACACAATACCGTTGTGTTTAGTGCGGTACAGCTGGTCTTTGGTCGGTTTTACTGTCGGTATGCGTATAAGTGGATGGCAAAGGTTATTGATGATCAAATCATTGTTCACCGAATCAATGGCAATAATCTCCAATAGCCGAATAATGTTACGTCATGACGTCTTACTGACCGTTTTTACATAAAATTGATATTGACGATGCTAAGCTGCGATAGCATCCGACCACTTTATCTAAAAGATCTTAGCCATGACTTCTCTGTTCTCTAACAAATCCAAAGGCTTATTACTGCTCGTTCTAAGTCTGTATTCTCTCGTTCCCTTTTTGATCTTTGGATCTCATTTCGACCTTGGAAGTGCAGTTCTGCCTTTCTATGGTGCTGTGATGACATTTGTGACTTACTCTGCGGGTAATCAGGGCTTCCTAATCACACTCGCGGTACTTTCTTTATTGGTGTTGACGCTAAAGTTCTCAAAAGCAAAGTTAGTCAGCCTTTGTCTGCAGCTCGGTGTCTTGTTGGTATTAAGCTTTGCAGCGAAGACATTTCTCAAATCATCAACAGAGAGTCCACGCCCATATACTGAGTATTTGGTTACCCAAGAAGTAGTTGAAATGCCAGAGCTGTTTTATGAGCTGCCTTTGGTAGAAAAAAACGCCGCGATTGAATCTGTGCAAGATAAGGTCAGCGATTGGAGAACTCGTCATTGGTTGGGTGAAACGGACTACTCTTTCCCGTCTGGACACATGATCTTCGTCGGTGTGTGTTTGGCATTCTTTGGCGGATTGTTCCTAGAGGCGAAACGCTTTTACCTAGTCGGCGGTTTGTTGGTTTGGGCTGGTGGTGTCGCCTATAGCCGTGTTTGGCTTGGTATGCATCGACCTGAAGATTTAGCGGCGTCTATCGCCTTTGCGGGGTTAATTTATTTATTGGTGCCACTGATTCCAACGAAAAAGATAGAACCTTTATTGCCGCAGTTTTTAAGAGAGTCTTAAGGTTTTAAGAGCTGCCTAAGTTTTTAAGATGTGCATAAATCTATATTTAACAAGCAGAAATTCTGGTTACTGATTGAGCCCGAGTTCTGCTTGTTTCTTTTTGGTTAAACCTAAGGACACAATTCGGTGTGATTCTGTGAGGTAGTATTTCAGCTCCTCATCCCTTTCTGACGTGCTCTCAAAAAGCTGAATCCATTTCATGCCACGCGAAGCAAAGTAGGGCGCGGGTTTATAGCCCGGTTCTTCTTTGAGAAAATCGAAATTCTGGTCGGACGCTTTGAAGATAAACGCAGGCTCATCTTTCGGCCCCCAACCTCCAATGGCAAACACTTTCCCTCCCACTTTCCAAACGTGAGAGTTATTCCACTGCATCACATAGCTGGTGGCGGTTTGTGATTCACAGAATGTATTGAACTCATCGTATGTCATAGAACGCCCTTTCAATAGTTTGGTGGTGGATCTGTGTGTTTGTTGTTTTATCGATGTTTCTGCTTCGAGTTAGCCAGCTAAGCCTTGCCAAATGGCAGTAAAGCCGCTGATAGAACATAGCAACAAAGAGCCGATACGTATCTTTTCTTTAGGAATGCTTTGCGTAGTCAATAACGCCACTTTGTAACCCAACCAAGCCGCAGGAAGCAACGGGATTGTGATGATCAAATGGTGCACAGTGAAGAAGCCAATCGGGATCTGTACCAGTAATGAAATGATAGAACTAAACACAAAAAACGTAGAAAGGTTACCACGAAGCTGATTGGCATCTTGGTGTTGAAGCAGTAGTGCCATTGGCGGCCCACCAATGCCTGAACTGGTACCGAAGAAGCCTGAGAAGAACCCCGCGATGCCCATTTTGGCAGGCGTCGGTTCTAACCTAAACGGAAGTAAGCTAACAATCACGGCAAATACTACCAATAAGCCTAACCACAGTGACAAAACGCTTGTTGATACCATTACCAACAAAGCCCCGCCAGCCAATGAGCCCGGAATTCGGCCCAATAGTGCGATTTTCAATCCGCCAATAGAGATATTTGCTCGGTGTTTAAACGCGTTGAATACAGAAATGAAAAGACCAACAAGACAGATAGGCGCGGGTACATAGTCAGGCGAGACCAAAAACAACAACGGGGCAGCCACAATAGCCAAGCCAAAGCCGATTGCGGTTTGCACAAACGAGCCGACAAAAATGAGTGCCATCGCGATAAGAGCGGTCTGATCTATGTATTCCATAAGCCTGCGGATAAGTTCTAAAGGAGCGAACGAATACTATAAAGTAAAACAGCAGGAATAGTCTTATTATTCAGTGAGGTTTATGCAAGTTTCGCTAGTTATAATTTCGATTTCAACGGCCAATAAAAAAGAGAGTGAATATCTCAGGATGTGCTCCTTTCAATATCCACTCTCTTATTGGATTGCTTATCGATTTTCGCTGGTGGGGGGAGTCAGCGTTAAATGTTAAGCCATTGCCAATTTGATGCGCTCAATCGGCTTGTCATTGATTGGTAAATGGATAAGCGCTGCTGCAAATGCCAATACCACCGTCGACCACCAAATTGGCTCGTAAGATCCGTAGTAATCGTAAATACGACCACCAACCCAAGCGCCTAAGAAACTACCTACTTGGTGAGTGAAGAACACCAAGCCATATAGAGTAGATAGGTAACGAGCACCAAAGATTTGGCGAACTAAGCCCGACGTTAGTGGAACCGTACCTAGCCAACAGAAGCCAATTGCCGCACCAAAGATTGCTGCGGTTGATTCAGTGACTGGCAGAGTGACAAACGCACCAATAACCACAGTACGCACTAAGTACAATGCCGACATTACATGACGCTTACTGAACTTATCGCCCATTACACCCCAGAAGTAAGATCCGAAGATGTTGAAGATACCGACATAAGCCAGTGCCATCGCTGCGCTACTCGCAGGCAAGTTCTTGTCTGCTAAGTAACTTGGTAAGTGCGTTGCGATAAACATCACGTGGAAACCACACACGAAGAAGCCTGCGTGAATCAGCCAGTAACTTTTGTTAGAGAACGCTTCAGACAACGCTTCTTTTAATGTTTGATTGTCTTCTGCTTGAGCCTGTTTGCTTGATGCCGCTTTGGGCGCACGCATGAACAGTGCAAAAGAGATCATCAAACAACACAGTACGCCAAACACTTGCATCGCACTCTGCCAGTCAAATTCATTCAGCATGTATTGTGCGCCCGGAATTACCGCGAACATACCAAATGAACCTGCAGCCGTGGTTAAGCCAAACGCCTTAGCCGCGTTCTCTGCTGGTACAACTTTCGCTACTGCGCCAAGCACGATCACGTAACTTGTCGCACTCAAGCCAAGACCAACCAGTGCGCCTAACGAAACGTAAAGCATGCTCGATTCGGTAGAAATTGAGGCAAGAAGTAAACCCAAACCGTAAGCACATGCGCCAGCAATAATGATGCGTCTTGCTCCCCATTTGTCAGCGGCCATACCAACAAAAGGTTGGAACACACCGAACAATAAGTTTTGTAGAGCAATAGAGAAGCTGAAAAACTCTCGACCCGTGCCGAAATGCTCTGAAATTGGCATCATGAAAATGCCGAATGATTGTCTGATCCCTAGACTGATAATAAGTGTGCCTATCCCTAGCCATACCAGTAAAGGAAAACGGAAAATGCTCATTCTAATACTCTTAAATTAATGGTGGTGATGTGAGTGGTCTTGCGCTGACATGTGTTGGTCAGTCATCTCATGGTGATGTTCGTGCCCAGAATGATCATGCCCTGACTGCTGGTGGCAACCACTGCTTACGGCATGCTGAGCCAAGAGATCAATCAATGGCTGACTGTGATGCACAATAACCAAACTAATGACGAGGAATAACGTCATTCTGGCAAGTTGGGCAAAAAGAGATTGTGAAAACATACGGTGTTGACATGCGCTCAATGTTGTAAGAAGTCGCGCATCATAGTGATGAGTCGGGTATGTATCAAATGACCATTTGTGATGTGGTCTATGCGTTTTATGCATAGATTGTCGCTTGATTGGAATTGGTATAAAGCGCGCTCAATAAATAAGAAAACTTGAAGCTCGTTAGTTAATAGAAACAAGTATCTAATTAAGAATGAAAGTCTAAATTAAGGCTTATAACTAGCTGTTTAATTTAAAGTTTCACAAAGCTGTAAAAACTAATATACAAACTAATCACTAAGCAACATTGCTCGTTCACTCGACTTATCTGTCAAACATCGTAAATTTGGGCGTAAATCGTTTCAACTGACTGAAACGCGATGTTAAAAGATTCAGGGAGAGTCATTCACATGGATAAAGATCATAACCTTTGCGAAAACTTACTGGCGCTGATCTTAGGTAGCGCATTGGTATCACTCGGCGTTATCTTTTTCAATCAGGTCGGTTTGCTCACCGGAGGTACCGCTGGTCTGGCGATCTTCATTACCAAAGTGACAGACTTGAGTTTTGGCCAAGTGTTTTTCGCACTTAACTTACCTTTCTATATTTTGTCGGTCGCTCGTATGGGGTGGCGCTTCACTATCAACACATTTATTGCCGTTTCGATTGTTTCGTTCGCCGTGGATCATTTGTATCACGTGATTCAGATCGCCGAGATTCATGCACTGTATGCAGCATTACTTGGCGGCGGATTAATTGGTACCGGCATGCTGGTGATCTTCCGTCACAAGATGAGCTTGGGTGGCTTTAACATTCTGGCGTTGTTCCTACAAGAACGTTTTGGAATTCGAGCGGGTAAGGTTCAGATGGCACTAGACTGCACGATTGTTGTGCTGTCACTGTTTATCGTTGATGTGTCATTGGTTCTGTTGTCTGTACTGGGCGCAATCGTCACCAACTTGATTTTGGCAATGAACCATAAACCGGGGCGCTATCAACCGGTCGTAAAAGCGGAAGCGGCGTAGCTGAGTTCGTGGTTCGCGCAAGCACTAAGCTAACTGATTTACAGATTATGAAAGCAACAAAGCCAGCATCAATTGCTGGCTTTGTTCTATTGAAATAACGGATTCGATGTAACGATTAACACTTGCCGCAGCGGGCGTTCGGCTTAAGCTCGCAATCAATCACATTGCCTTGTTGATCAAGGGACAAGTTACAACACTCTTCAAACAGGTTCTTAAGATCAGCACGGCTTTTTTGCACGCGGGATTTAACCGTTGAATAGCTGACGTTCTGCGCTTCTGCGATCTCTTTTTGGCTTTGGCCTTTGATGTCGACCGCAAGCAGTAGCGATGAACTTTGTTCTGGCAATGCCTGAATAAAAGGTTCAATACACAATGAAAGTTTCTGCTTAAATTCAGAGTCGTGGTCTAAATCGGTAAACCACAGATCTTCAGCATCAATTTGGCTATCACGTTGTTGGCGTGCATGCTTACGGTAGAAGTCGATAATGGTGTTGTTGGCTAACTGGAACAGCCAAGCCTTAACACTGCTAGCATCTTGTACCTTATCTAACTTCTGATAGGTCTTAATCAAGATATCTTGGAGCAAGTCGTCTACATCCGCAGAGTTGTTGACCTTTGAATGCAGGAATGACTTTAATGCTTGCTGATACTCGGCCCAGACTTGTTCGATCTTCAAAGGTGCATTAGTTGCACTGTTCATTTACGCAACATTCGTCTTGTAAGAAATCAATCACACCTTCTAGGCACTCATACTCCGCCACGCAGAATAGAGTTCTTCCTTCTCGTCTTTGGCTGATTAGGCCCGCAGACGCCAAGCTTGATATGTGGTGAGACAAGGTAGAACCGGGAATGCCTAGCTCTTCTTGTAGGCCGCCAACTGCAATGCCTTGGTAGCCAGCTTTAACGACACTCTTATAAATGGTTAGGCGAATAGGGTGCCCCAACTCTTTAAGTGCTTTCGCAACGACTTCTAAGTTCATATTAACTCCTCAAGATTTAATTTCGATGTTAGTCGAAATGTATGTCGAATTCAAATTTAAAAACGGTGTCTGTGTAAGTTATTGAAAAACTGTGTTTTCGAAAATCATTTCGATTTTTATCGAAATAATGCTTATTCTGGAGCTGTTTATTTCTATAATTCGAGAATATTCGAAATTAAGGGTTGGTTACTTTTCTCATAGAGCCCGACCTTCAATCCAGTTTGGAGTTAATTATGAGCAATGAAATGTTAAAAATGCTGAAAGACGCACTTGATATGTTCGCTTTCTTAGCAGTAGAGCTAATTATCCTTTTCTTAGCGATCAGCTACATTGTTGGGATTCTTCAAGAGTTCCTTACACCAGAAAAGATTCAATCTATCCTGAGCTCACGTAATGGTAAGGGTTATGTAGTAGCAGCACTACTGGGTGCAATTACACCTTTCTGTTCATGTTCGACCATTCCTTTCTTAAAAGGATTGCTGCGTGCAAGAGCGGGTTTCGGTCCAATGATGGTGTTCCTATTTGGTAGCCCACTATTGAACCCAGTGATCATTGGTTTGTTTGTGTTTACCTTCGGTTGGCAAGTTGCTGTGTTCTACTTCCTTGTAGCAATGACGGTGTCTGTAGTGGCTGGTTACGCACTTGAGAAGCTTGGCTTTGAGCGTTACGTAAAACCTGAAGCGTATGAATCAACAGGTTCAGCTTCAAGCTGTGGCACTAGCTGTGGTGACTCTGCTCCTAAGAAAGCAGCACCGGTTAAAGCAGAATCTTCATGTGGTACAAGTGCATGTGGCGAACCTGCACCCGTAATGGCGAAAGAGACATCTTGCTGCGATTCTAAAAAAGAAGAGCCACAAGTAACGGTTTCATGCTGTTCAGCGGATGGAAGCGCAACAGCTGAAATCGTAGAGAAGAAAGAACCTAGTCGTTGGATGAGAATTTGGTTCTCAACTTGGAAAGACTTCAAACAAGTTTTCCCTTACCTAATGATGGGTATCGCGATTGGTTCATTCATCTACGGCTTCATTCCTACAGACCTAGTTGCACAGTACGCTGGTGAAGGTATGTGGTATGCGATTCCAGTAGCTGCCGTGATTGGTATTCCACTGTACATTCGTGCTGAAGCGGTAATCCCATTAAGTGCAGCTCTAGTACAGAAAGGTATGGCGTTGGGTTCAGTAATGGCATTGATCATTGGTAGTGCAGGTGCAAGTTTGACGGAAGTTATCCTGCTTAAATCAATCTTCAAGAACCAAATGATTGCAGCATTCCTATTCGTTATCCTAAGCATGGCGATGGGTGCAGGCTTCCTATACAGCTTCATCTTTGGTTAATCAGGCTTGATTATGAGATAACACCCTCGATACCAAGAGATAGATAATAAAAGAGCTCACTTAGTTGAGCTCTTTTTTGTTTAGCTTATCAGTCCGGGGGCTAGAAACCGCGAATATCCAGCTCATTATTGATCAATACAACGCACTGAGAAGCAAACAGCATGTTCGGGCCTAAGCTGATTTTTTCTGTCCCTAAGCGCTTTAAGCTGTTGTAGCTTTTCTTCGGCATAGGGATGTGATCAGTAAGAAGGAAACATGGGTTTTCAGCAATCTCTGCATCACGGATAAAGTCACCTTTCTTATCCATCATGTATAGCTGGTGGTCTTCAGCCAGTTCTTTGACTAGTTTTTCAAAGCTCATAGTGCGAACGACGATTCCTGGTTCAACCTGACGAGTCTGCTCTTTGGTCATACCTTGAGAAGCATCAACCGCTCTTACTACCGCTGATAACAATGCCGATTCATGAAAGCCACCAATGTTGGTGATCTCATTTGAATCGAAAGTGATCGTACGTGAAAAGTCTTTAGTACTTTCTAATACAAGGTGTACGGTGACATTCTCACGGTGAGATTGAGCAACGAAGATCGTGTTCATCAGAGTATGAGCCAGAATCTCAGTATGAGCATCTTGCCCAACACCTTCTAAGATAAGTTTGCTCTCTGTAGGGGCTGCGCGAGCGCGTAATACAAATGAACGCATGGAATGTACCTTGTCAGTATGTGATAAAGCGAAACGGGCTTTATCAACATGAATTGATGAATAACCAAAATTGTGGCGGTATGTAACTCTTTTCTATTAATGAAGTCAAATAGAGTTGCGTATAGCGCCAACCAGAAGAACTCTGCGTATTAAATAGAGAATGACCACATTACAAGATGGTAAGGGTTGAAGCGACCCAATGTTTACGTAGATAGTATGCGCAAATTATTAGGTGACTTACATAAGGAAGTAGTCGATGAAGTTACAGAAGATCAATAAAGAAGAATATAGAAAGAAGATGAACCTGCTGTTGGTTTCGTTGGTTGGGTCACTCGCAGTGTTCGCCATTGTATTCGGAACCATACTGATCGAGCTATTCGGTTCAGGGCAATCAATCGCAGGCGAATCGACAGGTAATTTCCACTTGAACGTATTAGGTGTGATCTTATCAGTCGCATTGAATGCATTTATCGCGAGCCGTGTGAAAGGGCATGATTACTTCAAAGAAGCGCTTTATGTATGGAACCTTAAACAAATCCATAATCAAATCTATCGTAAGCTCAAGCGTATTCAACCCAAAGCTGAGCAAGGCGACCGAGACGCGCTGACCATCCTTTATTTCTATTACACCACGCAAAAACAGGTATACGACCTAGACAACAACACATTGACGATAAAAACAGTTCAGCAATCGCTAGATAACATCCTAGAAGTGAGTGAGAAATGGAGCATTGAGCTAGATATAGAGGCTTTTTCGAAAGATCTAATCGCAAAGTTTTAAGTAATACACCCATTATTGTATGAGCTTTGAGCTACGAAAGAGCCTTTTGACGTAAAAGTAGCCACTTAAGCAAGTTTTTTGAATTTTTATCAAAAAAGGGGTTGCCATGTTTTCGATGATCTCTATAATGCCGCCTCACTGACACGGCAGATGCCATAAGGCTTCAGCGGTAATCAGTAAGACGGAAAGTTCGAAAGAAATTAATTTTAAAAAGTGTTTGACACTTAAGATTAAATCGCTAGAATTCACGTCCGCTTTCAAGGGTTTCTTTGTAAAAAGAAAGTTTCGACAAGCAAAGCTCTTTAACAATTTAAACCTATCAATCTGTGTGGGCACTCGTTGATGAATATCAAAACGTCATTCTCAGGAATGGCAGTTACTTCGGTAACAAATTGATTTCAATGAACAGAGTGACCAATCAAGTCTTAGGACTTGGCACAGTCAATTCATTATCATTCTGTTGGAATGGTAATAGCTTTAAAATTACACAGTAGTTTTGAAGTCAGTATTCGTTGAGTCACACCTATTAATTTAGGTAATCAAAACTTTAAATTGAAGAGTTTGATCATGGCTCAGATTGAACGCTGGCGGCAGGCCTAACA
>NZ_JBFSUX010000015.1:0-92725 GCF_041467595.1 Vibrio sp. 10N.247.311.13
TTGTACGGTGGTGTGAGAGGACGGAGGCCGTGAGGCCTCCTCCTACTCGATTGGTGTCGCTAGTTCAATGAGAGTGAGCGGAAGGAAGAGTAGAATGAATCTCAGAGACAAAAAAGACCGCACGAGGCGGTCTTTATAAAAGTGAGTGTAGGGCTCTTTAACTACAAACCTAATTACAGAACCATGGCTGCAATCCAACCGAATACGATCAGTGGGATGTTGTAGTGCAGGAATGTTGGAACTACGGTTTCCCATACGTGCTCGTGTTGACCATCAGCATTTAGACCAGACGTTGGACCTAATGTTGAGTCAGAAGCCGGAGAGCCCGCATCACCAAGTGCAGCAGCTGTACCTACTAGAGCGATTGTTGCCATTGGCGAGAAGCCAAATGCTGCTGCTAATGGAACGTAGATAGTTGCAAGGATTGGAATCGTAGAGAACGAAGAACCAATGCCCATAGTAACCAATAGACCAACAATTAGCATAAGTAGTGCTGCTAGAGGCTTGTTGTCGCCAATGCTTGTTGAAAGTGCTTCAACCAGAGATTCAACGCCACCTGTTTGCTTCATAACTGCCGCGAAACCTGCTGCTGCAATCATGATGAAACCGATCATTGCCATCATGTGAACGCCCTTGGTGAAGACATCTTGTGTCTCTTTCCAAGCAATAACGCCACCGAAGGTAAATACCATGAAACCCGCTAGAGCACCGATGATCATAGAGCCAGTCGATAGTTGAACTGTTAGCGCTGCTACGATACCAGCTGCTGCTACTAGGATGTGCTTCTTGTTGATCTCTTTCACTTCTGTTGAAACAACAGTGTGAGAGGTTTCTTTGTATTGGCGAGGCTTACGGTAAGTAAAGAATACTGCAGTAAGAAGACCGAAGATCATGCCCGCAGCGGGTAACAACATCGCCATTGGCACTTGGCTTGCTACTACGTTTTCAAGACCATTGTCGTGAAGGTTTTTAAGCAGAATGTTGTTTAGGAAGATGCCACCAAAACCAATCGGTAGCACCATGTAAGGTGTAATCAGACCAAAAGTAAGTACACACGCAACTAGACGGCGGTCTAGGTTCATTTTTGCGAATACGCCTAGTAGAGGTGGGATTAAGATTGGGATGAAGGCGATATGTACTGGAATCACGTTTTGCGAAGACATGGTCACTAAGATCAACGACGCAAGCATGCCGTATTTAAGACCAGTCGATGCCGCACTGTTCTCTTTGCCGTGAATGCGTTTGATAACACTTTGAGCAAGGAGATCTGTGATACCAGAACGTGAGATAGCAACAGCGAATGTACCAAGCATAGCGTAGCTAAGTGCAATCGTTGCACCGCCGCCTAATCCACTTTCGAAAGCCGCGACTGCGTCGTTCAAGCTCATACCAGAGGCTACGCCACCGATAATTGCACTGAACGTCAGAGCAACGACTACGTTTACGCGCATCAAAGCTAAAACAAGCATGATGCAAACTGAAATTACAACAGGATTCATATTATTCTCGGGATGTTGTGTTTTTTATGAAGGCAATACGAAAAAACGTTTACCGACTCTATTTTTTATTCTTCGTCAACAAGAGGCCAACCACCAAGGGCTTTCCATTTGTTTACAATGCCGCAAAATAACTCTGTGGTTTTTTGCGTATCATACAAAGCAGAGTGTGCTTCTTTGTTGTCAAATTCCATCCCTGCAGTGCGGCAAGCTTTAGCCAAAACGGTTTGACCGTAGGCAAGACCACTAAGAGCTGCAGTGTCAAAAGTAGCAAATGGATGGAAAGGGACGCGTTTAAGCTTACAGCGCTCACTTGCCGCATTAACGAAGTTCAAATCGAATGTAGCGTTGTGAGCAACCATGATTGCGCGACTGCAATCTGAAGCTTTTTGTTCTTTTCTCACTAGCTTGTAGATTTCTTTAAGGGCTTCTTGTTCCGACACAGCACCACGTAATGGGCTAAATGGGTCTTTAATTCCGTTAAAGTCTAATGCTGCCTGCTCTATATTTGCGCCTTCAAAAGGCTCAATGTGAAAATGAAGCGTTGATGCAGGGTGCAGATCTCCGTTCTCATCCATTTTTAATGTAATGGCACAGATTTCTAATAATGCATCGGTTTCAGCGTTAAACCCTGCGGTTTCCACGTCGATGACCACTGGAAAATAGCCGCGAAAGCGTTTTTTTAGGGTCAGAGCTTCGTTTTCTACAGTCATGTTAGCCCAAATAAGTGTGATTAAGGCTGCATTATTGCAGATAATAGCAGTGATAAAAACTAGGGAAGGGCAATAAATCTTAAATTACCCAACCCATTACGGCTTGATAATTGCATATTTAAACGTGAGAGAAAAATGCGGCAATTGGCTGCATTGTTAAACGAATTGCTTAAGAGATACTCCACTTTATGAAGAAACAACTCATAACAGGTTCAATGCTATTTTCGCTACTTGTGTCGTCATCGGTCATGGCACAAGAAAAGCGTTACGGAGCATCTCCTCAACAGTCGACATGGGAGATGGTAGCCAACACGCCACTTGAATGTCGCTTGGTCCACCCAATTCCAAACTTTGGTGATGCTGAGTTCTCATCTCGCGCGAGTAAAAAAATCATTTTGGACTTTGAGCTTAAAATGCGCCGTCCAATGGGTGCGACGCGCAATGTAAGCTTGATCTCTATGCCGCCACCTTGGCGTCCGGGTGAAAGTGCTGATCGTATGACAACCATTAAGTTCTTCCAGCAATTTGACGGCTATGTCGGCGGTCAAACAGCTTGGGGCATCTTGAGTGAGTTGGAGAAAGGGCGTTATCCGACATTCAGCTACCAAGAGTGGCAGAGCCGAGATCAACGTATCGAAGTGTCGTTGTCGTCGGTGTTGTTCCAAGAAAAATACAATGTGTTCAGTGACTGTGTTGCTAACCTGCTGCCTTACAGCTTTGAAGATATCTCTTTCACTATTTTGCATTACGACCGCAACAGCGACCAGCTGAACAAGTCGTCGCGCAAAAGGCTGAGCCAGATTGCCGATTACGTTCGCTATAACCAAGACATCGACCTTGTGTTGGTGGCAACGTACACCGACTCTGTCGACAGCAAAGGGATTAGCCAAAACCTTTCAGAGCGCAGAGCAGAATCGTTAAGAGAGTACTTCAAATCTCTAGGCCTGCCAGAAGATCGTATCCAAGTGCAAGGCTATGGCAAGCGTCGTCCGATTGCGGACAATAACTCGCCAATTGGTAAAGATAAGAACCGACGTGTTGTGATCTCTTTAGGTCGCACACAGGTTTAAGCTAAACAACAGCTTGTTTTGAAATGACAAAGCCCGTCTAGATGACGGGCTTTTTTATGTTTTAAATTTGGAGTCGTTGTTTTAACGGAACTTGTTTAATTCAAGCGGAAGCGGGCGATCATTTCACAGTTGGTCGCGGTATCGATCTTTTCCACCATAGAGGCAATTTTAGGGTTTGGGTGGCGTTTCATGAAATCGATCAGCGCTTTCTTACAGCAACCAATAGAATCGATAAAGCTTGAACATTGAGTATTAGGGCACTGAGGGATCAGTGTGAGTACCTTTTCAGAAGCCAGTTGAAGATACTTGAGCTCGTATTCAGTGTCGCCAGCCCAACGCCAGAATTGAGCAAGATTGTGGCAAGAAATCACCGAGATCAGTAAGCGTTCATCGGCTTGAATATCGGTGCGTTCTGTAATTTCTTCACTTAAGTTCAAAGCCTGCTGATAATGAAGAATACTTCGTACAGGATCGTCGAGCTGCAATGCAGTATCGGCAAGTAACGTGTGTTTTTCCCATTCGCTAATCATTGTATTACCTCACTAATCAATAGGTGGTTAATTTAAATGATAATCATTATCATGTAAAGTTTCATCAATGAGATTGTTAAGAATAATTGGTAAAGAATATCGATTATGGTGAGAGTGATAAAAAAGAAGCGAGCATAGTGCTCGCTTCGTTTTTCATTTCTTCAGGCGTTCAAACCCAACTTCTCAAAGAGGTTAAGGAATTAACCTTCTAGACCTGCGCTTGCTTGTTTGTTCTGAATCAGCTCAATCATGTAGCCATCAGGATCTTTCACGAACGCAATGTGTGTAGAGCCGCCTTTAACCGGACCCGCTTCTCGCGTTACGTTGCCGCCAGCTGCTTTAATCGCATCACACGTTGTGTAGATGTCATCAACACCGATAGCAACGTGACCAAAAGCAGAGCCAAGATCGTATTCCGTGGTGCCCCAGTTGTAAGTCAGCTCAATCACTGCGCCTTGAGATTCGTCGCCAAAGCCAACGAAAGCCAGTGTGTATTCGTACTCTTTGTTTTCGTTCTTACGTAATAGCTGCATGCCCATTACATTGGTGTAGAACTCGATAGACTTGTCTAGATCACCCACGCGTAGCATGGTGTGTAAAATACGACCGTTTGACATGATTTGCTCCTAGCTTGTTATTGGTTGTTTCTTTTAAAGCACTATATATGAGCAAGCTCATAAGCAACACCAAAGAGATGATGAGTTTGGTCATATTTTCTTATTCTCATCATCTATCTTACTCTCCCCCTCTGCCTTTTTTCTTATTTGTATTACAATAAATTAAAGAGAGACGGCCTTATTAATTTGTCAGTCACTAGCGCTTAATTCGCAGTTTTGCATAAATAGTAAGTTTGAGTGTTGGTCTTTTTTGTAATGGCCAAGAATGGCCTTGGTTGTTGAATTGTGACTTATATCTCCATCTTGTTGCTGATTTCCTTTCGTTTTTACAATTGGCATCTAACTTTCCATTTTATCAATTTATGATTACGCCAACATATCCCTGTTTATAGAAAGGTTATTCCGATGTTTTACTTCGTTATTAAGGAATTTTCGATAAAATACGCCGATAACTAATGATTTTTACGAAAGTGAAAAGGGTGTCTATTTTTTGTGCTTATCTTTTTTAAACAATAGTTTGGGCTTGTATTGTTTGTTTTATGTTTGATGTTTGATGTGGTTGTGTTTTCAAAGTAGTTGTCAAGTGTGTATCAAGTGTATCTTTTGCGATCTTTGCTAAATAGACAATCCTTACTATATAGTTTTTCAAGCGCACCAAATCGACTAAATATTCACTTTTGATTTGTGCGATTTTTCTATCATATAAGAATAAGTATTATTTTATTACATTAGCCTCGGCGTGAGGCATTGATGTGGAGTACTCAAATGACGAGTAAATGGTTTACACAACAAAGTTCAGATGTTTTAAACGAACTGAACGCAGATCAAACGACAGGTTTATCAACTTCTGAAGCGGATGCACGCTTAGAGAAGCACGGCACTAACGAACTGACTGCACAAGAGTCAGCTTCTGCGTGGGAACTGTATATTCATCAATATAAAAACCCACTGATTTTTATTCTAGCTGTTGGTGCAATCGTTTCTTGGTCTACTGGCCACGCGATTGATGCTATTGCTATTGCAGTGATTATCCTTATCAATACTGGTATCGCGTTCTGGCAAGAATTTAAAGCTCAGAAAGGGATGGAAGCGCTAAAAGAAATGGCAGCTCCAGAAGCCGAAGTGATGCGCGATGGTAAATGGATCAGTGTTCCAGCTAAAACCCTCGTTCCTGGTGACATCATCAAAATTAATACTGGCGATATTCTGCCTGCTGATGTTCGTATTCTTGAGTCAAACCGTCTGACGGTAGATGAGGCTGCACTGACCGGTGAATCTGAGCCAGTGAATAAGCAGTCTGAACGCCTTGAAGATGAGACCCTTGGTCTTGGCGATCAGAAAAACATGGGCTTCATGACAACAATCGTGACTACAGGTACAGGCCTTGCTGTGGTAACAAGCACAGGTATGCAAACTGAAGTTGGTCACATCGCTGATATGATGAACCAAACGGAAGAGACGAAAACACCAATGCAAGAGCGTATGGACACCATCGCACTCGCATTATTGGTTGTTGCTCTTGTGGTTGTTGCTATTGTTTGTGCTATCGGTGTTTACCACGGTATGCCATGGTTAGAAATCCTAACAACAGGTATCTCTTTATCGGTTGCCGCTATTCCTGAAGGTTTACCAACGGTGGTTACTATCGTATTAACGATGGGCTCGACTAAGATGGTTAAGAATAATGCTTTGGCTAAACAGCTAGCAGCAATCGAAACGCTTGGTTCTACAACCGTTATCTGTTCAGATAAAACCGGTACGCTAACACAAAACCAAATGCAGGTGATGAAAGCGTACGATGTGTCTGGTCGTTACTGGGATGTGTCAGGTAAAGGTTTTGATCCTAAGGGTGAATTCATTACCAAAGGTCACAATGTCGAAGCGACAAACAGCCCTGCAATGATGAAAGGTCTTGTTGTTGCAACGCTTTGTAACGATGCTGAATATGTAAATGCTGATGGTAAATGGACGGTTCGTGGCAACCCGACAGAAGGTGCACTAATTGTTGCAGCTGCAAAAGCAGGTCTTAAACAAGATGAAATGCTATCAACGGGTGGCTACTCAATCGTTAAGAAGTTCCCGTTCGATTCTGGTCGTAAGATGGCTTCTGTTATCGTTCGTGACCCACAAGGTAAGCACTTCCTAGCATTGAAAGGTGCGCCAGATGTTGTTCTTGGTAAATCAACCAGCTTCATGGTTGACGGTGGTTTCGTACCAACGGTTGGCTGTGAAGTTTCAGGCAACTTGGCTCTCGATACCGCACCGTCTCAAGAGCTTCATTTAAACTTTGAAGCGGCAATCCAAACCTTTGGTGGTGATGCTCTGCGTACACTTGCCGTTGGTTTCCGTGAATTAAAAGAAGAAGAGCTTGAGTTAGATTTCCCTGAGCTTGAAAAAGACGTCAGCATCCTGGGTATCTATGGCATCATGGATCCACCACGCCCAGAAGTACGCGATGCAGTAAATAGCTGTTATAGCGCTGGTGTTCGTACGGTAATGATTACCGGTGACCACGCAGTCACGGCAGCAGCGATTGCTCGTGAAATCGGAATCATCCGTAGCGAAGACGATCTAGTGGTAACGGGTGCTGAGCTTGACCAAATGGATGACGAGAAGCTGTTGTCTATCTGTTCTCAGGTTGCAGTATTTGCCCGTGTTACTCCAGAGCACAAGCTGCGTATCGTAAAAGCGCAGCAAGAGAACAATGAAGTTGCCTCTATGACCGGTGACGGCGTGAACGATGCGCCAGCACTGCGTCGTGCAGACATTGGTGTTGCGATGGGTATTACAGGTACGTCTGTTGCGAAAGACTCAGGTGACCTTATCCTGTTGGATGACAACTTCAGTACTATCGTGAAGGCGGTACGTCAGGGTCGTCAAATTTTCGATAACCTACGTAAGTTTATCCGCCAAGCACTTACAGCGAACGTGGGTGAGGTTTCGGTAATCCTATTTGCATTCCTACTCATGGGACCAGATGTAGTACTTCCGCTAACTCCACTAATGATTTTATGGGTTAACCTCGTTTCTGATGGTCTACCAGCACTCGCACTCGGTGTTGAGCCAGAAGAGAAAGATCTCATGGAGCGTAAGCCAGGCAAACGTGACCAAGGCTTCTTCTCTAATGGTCTAGGCGCTCGTATCCTAACTCGTGGTCTCGCATTAGGTGGTCTAAGCTTTGTGACATTCTCTTACGCACTCGACGGTGGTTACAGTGCTCAATACGCACAAACCGTTGCGTTTTTAACACTGATCTTTGCTCAACTTTGGAGCTTGTTCGATGCACGTACGTTTACAACGATTTATCGTAAGAATCCGTTCACTAACCACTACCTACTTGGTGCGGTGGCAGTATCGGCTATCTTGTCTTTAAGCGTTGTGTACACAAGCTTCGGTCAGTTGGTATTCAGCACAGAAGCGCTAGAGTTTAATCACTTAATATCGTTAATCTTCATTGCAGCAGTACCAACATTTGTTCTATCTGCTATCAAAGAAGTGACTAAAGTGGAGTTTATCTAAGACAGACTTCTTAGCTAAATAATTGAATCCCGCCATAAAAGGCGGGATTTTTTATGCCTGTTGTCTTGGGAACGCAGAATTAGAAGTGAAAACTTATGTAGAGGCGGATTCTAGAGAGTGGCAATAAAAAAGCAGCGCTTTAAGCGCTGCCGTATTGATTAATCGTTGTGAACGGAAAGACTAATCTTCGCTCTTTTCTTTGAATTCACAGAGGTCTTCAATGATACAGCTGCCACAGCGTGGTTTACGTGCGACACAGGTGTAACGTCCATGAAGAATGAGCCAATGGTGGACATCCAGTTTGAATTCTTTTGGGATAACTTTAAGTAGTTTTGCTTCGACATCGTCGACGGTTTTACCCATCGCTAGCTTAGTGCGGTTTGATACACGATAGATGTGAGTATCAACGGCAATGGTTGGCCAACCGAATGCGGTATTTAACACTACGTTTGCTGTTTTACGACCGACACCTGGAAGGGCTTCTAATGCAGCGCGATCTTCCGGTACTTCACCATTATGTAGGTCAAGCAGCATACGACACGTTTTGATGGTGTTTTCTGCTTTTGAGTTAAATAGGCCGATGGTCTTGATATACTCTTTTAAGCCATCAACACCTAGGTCGAAAATTGCTTGCGGAGTGTTGGCTAAAGGGTACAGCTTATCCGTCGCCTTGTTCACGCTGACATCGGTTGCTTGTGCAGACAATAGAACGGCAATCAGCAGCTCGAATGGGCTGTTCCAGTTAAGCTCAGTCTCTGGCTTTGGATTGTTTTCTCTTAAACGCTCAAGTATTTCTACTCGTTTTACATTGTTCATAGCGACATTACTTTCAAATAGTTAGGGCATGAAGCTTGGATTGCTTCTGCTTTATCATCGGTTACGCGCTCTTATGAGCGTCATTATTATGTGTACTTGGTCAACCTATTTACCTGATGAGCGGTTGAGCTACTCAGCAGGGTTTAAGCTACCGTAACTTATTAGGCATTGGTAACGCGAGCGCGTTCAATGACTGGTTTTTCTTGTTTTGGTTGTCTAGATTTTGCTTGGTTATCGATGATATTTTTCAAAGCAATTAAGAAACCAACACCAATGAAGGCACCCGGTGGAAGCAGGGCTAACAAGAAGCTGTTATCAAATTGGAATATCTGGATTCGTAACACCGAAGCCCAGTCACCAAGCAGCAGGTCTGCGCCATCAAATAGGGTCCCGTTACCAATAATCTCACGCATCGCACCTAACACGACCAATACTGATGTCATGCCTAGACCCATCCAGAAACCATCTTGAGCCGCTGGTAGCACTTCATTTTTTGAAGCGAAGGCTTCCGCACGACCAATGATGATGCAGTTGGTTACGATCAGCGGGATGAAGATACCCAAAGAGAGGTAAAGCCCATAGGCGTAAGCGTTCATCAGCAATTGAACACAGGTTACTAGCGAGGCAATGATCATTACGAATACTGGGATACGTACTTCTTTTGGCACATGATTACGAACCAAAGAAACAGAAACGTTTGAGCCGACCAGTACAAGCAAGGTAGCAATGCCTAGCCCAAGTGCGTTAGTGACTGTTGACGATACAGCCAGCAGCGGACATAACCCAAGAAGTTGCACTAGGGCAGGGTTATTGGCCCACATGCCATTTTTGATCAATGTTTTATGGTCACTCATTATTCACCACCACAATTTAGAGGTTGAGCAAGCAATGCTTGGTTGTTTTGGTTAACGTACTGGACCGCTTGTTTGACTGACTTCACGACTGCTCTTGGCGTGATAGTAGCGCCAGTAAACTGGTCAAAATCACCACCGTCTTTACGAACCTTCCAACGGTCTAGATTAGAATCCGTCACTTGCTTACCTGCAAACGAAAGAATCCAATCACTCACACGCAGATCAATCTTATCACCCAAGCCCGGAGTCTCTTGGTGAGAAAGCACGCGAGTACCTAAAATAGTACCGTCAGTTTTCATTCCAACAATGACTTTAATCGCGCCATTGTAGCCGTCTGGTGCAATCGCTTCGATCGCAATCGCGCTTGGCTCACCATTAAGCTTAGCAATGTAAGCCGGCATCGCTTGCTCAGTACCAAGCTCTTCTGCTTGAACCAAAGTACAAGACGAAAACAGCTCGTTGTCGTGCTGATCGTGTGGGATCACTTGGTTAAGAACAGACAGTAACTGAGCCTGTTCTTGTTGTTTGATCTGATCTTTGGTCAGGTAGTGAGTTACCGCGACCAAACCCGTCGAAGCACACGCAAAAATCGCGAGTACAAGGCCGTTTTTCTTAATTGCATTTAGCATGGTATCCGCTCCCTTAGTGACCGTATGTGCGAGGTTTGGTGTAGTAGTCAATCAGTGGAACACACATGTTGGCTAACAATACAGCAAACGCCACGCCATCAGGGAAACCACCCCAACTGCGGATGATAAAGACTAAACCGCCGATCAGAGCGCCAAACACTAAGCGACCTTTGACTGTCGTGGATGCTGAAACTGGGTCGGTTGCAATAAAGAATGCACCAAGCATAGTCGCGCCAGACAGAAGGTGAATGGTTGGAGAAGCGGTTTCACCAGGAGTGAGCACTAAGAACACTAAGCTAAACAGAGTAAGACTGCCGATGAAAGCCACAGGGATATACCATTGAATAACACGTTGCTTAATCAGCACTAAACCGCCGATTAGGTAAGCAAGGTTTACCCACTCCCAGCCTACGCCAGCTAACCAACTAAATTGAGGTTGAGATAGTGCTTCTGAGGCAGTATTGCCTGCCGTTAATGCCGTTTTGAATGCATCAAGCGGCGTCGCCATTGTGGTGCCATCAATCCCTAAACGAGCTTGTTGTAGAGATAAGCCTTCATTATTGAAGCCAGTAAAGATCATCAAGAATGAGTCCACAAAACTGGTTGCTTCAGCGGTTAAGCTAGCTGGAGCATTCCAACTGGTCATCTGAACTGGGAACGAGATCAGCAAAACAACGTAAGCGACCATCGCTGGGTTAAATGGGTTTTGCCCAAGTCCGCCGTATAGGTGTTTCGCGATGACAATTGCGAAGAACATACCTATCACTAGAATCCACCACGGAGAGTGTGGAGGAATCGCGACACTCAGTAGCCAAGCGGTGACAACAGCACTGTAGTCACGTAGCGCCATCACTGGCGGGCGCTTTCTTAGCAGCATGATTGCTGCTTCAAAGGTAATCGCAAGTGCGATAGCAAATACTAACTGGATGAGCGTACCCCATCCGAAGAAGTAGGTTTGAGCTAGTAGACCTGGCAATGCACAAATAGCGACCCATTTCATCAGATCTGGGGTGCTTCTACGACTGTGTGCGTGCGGTGAGCTGGCGATAAAGAAGGCCACTACTCTTTCTCCTCATTATTCTTTTTATCTAGCTCTTGCTGTGCTTTTCTTGCTTTAGCACGAGCAATCGCGGCAGCAACAGCTGCTTTTTTAGGATCGACTGGTTCTTGTTGAGTTTCAGCTTCAACTTCAATCACTGGCTCAGGAGTTTCTGCTGTTTCGTCTTGCTTAGCCTGCTGTGCTTTCTTGGCTTTAGCACGAGCAATCGCGGCGGCAACTGCAGCTTTCTTAGGATCGACTGACTCTTGTTGAGTTTCAGCTTCCACTTCAACCACTGGCTCAGGAGTTTCTGCCGTTTCGTCTTGCTTAGCTTGTTGAGCTTTCTTCGCTTTAGCACGAGCAATCGCAGCAGCGACGGCAGCTTTCTTAGGGTCGACTTGCTCCGATTGAGTCTCGGTTTCAACTTCAACCACTGGTTCAGATGTTTCTGCTTGCTTCGCTTGCTGGGCTTTTTTGGCTTTAGCACGAGCGATAGCGGCAGTAACAGCATCTTTCTTGGCATCGCCGGATTTTTCAGCAGGAGCTTCAGCAGCAGATTCAGCTTGTTGAGCTTTCTTGGCTTTAGCACGAGCAATGGCCGCAGCGACAGCATCTTTCTTAGCATCGCCAGAGCTTTCAACAGGAGCATCCGAAGCAGATTCCGCTTGCTGTGCTTTCTTCGCTTTAGCGCGAGCAATCGCAGCAGCAACGGCGTCTTTCTTTGTATCGCCTGAGCTTTCAGCTGGAGCGTCGGAAGCAGATTCCGCTTGCTGTGCTTTCTTCGCTTTAGCGCGAGCAATCGCAGCAGCAACGGCGTCTTTCTTTGTATCGCCTGAGCTTTCAGCTGGAGCGTCGGAAGTAGATTCAGCTTGTTGAACTTTCTTGGCTTTAGCACGTGCAATGGCCGCAGCGACAGCATCTTTCTTAGCATCGCCAGAGCTTTCTGCCGGAGCCTCAGAAGCTGATTCAGCTTGTTGAGCTTTCTTCGCTTTAGCGCGAGCAATCGCAGCAGCAACGGCGTCTTTCTTCGTATCGCCTGAGCTTTCTGCAGGAGTATCCGTTGCTGCTTGTTGTGCCTTGCGCTCTCTCGCTTGACGCTTGCGCTCTTCACGCAGTTTAGACATTTCAGAGTTGTCTGGTTCAGCGCCTTCCGCTTTTTGAGCTGCAGCTTGTTTCGCTTTTGCCTTCGCAATAGCGGCAGCAACCGCAGGTTTCACTGCTGGTTCTTCATTCGGAGCCTGATCCGCAGCGGCTTTTTGTGCTTTAACACGAGCAATCGCAGCAGCAATAGCATCATCTCCGCCGGATGTTTTCATATCTTTACGGCGGTTATCTGCGGCTTTTTTAAAGCGGTTTTCACGTTCGGCTTTATCACGCTCCATACGAGCGTTCTTCTCTTCAAAACGAATCTTGGCGCGTTCTGCAGCAGCGGCTTCATCTTTTCGAGTTTTGATTTCAGCTTTTGCTTGGCGATAGTACTGAACAAGAGGGATTTCGCTTGGGCAGACAAATGCACATGCACCACATTCAATACAGTCTTTAATATTTAGCTCTTCACACTTATCCAACTCGTTGGCTTTGGCGTGCCATTGCAGTTGTTGAGGAAGTAGAGACGCAGGGCAAGCTTCAGCACATGCGCTGCAACGGATACATTCCATCTCGTAAGTGCTTGGTGAGATCTCACGACGCGTTGGCGCCAAAATACAGTTCGACGTTTTGGTGATTGGCACATTGGCATGCGGCAAGGTAAAGCCCATCATCGGGCCGCCCAAAATTAAACGCGGCAGTTTTTTATCTGCTTTGTAGCCAAACTCTTCAAGTAACTCATGTACTGGTGTGCCTAATAGCGCCCAAACGTTACGAGGTTGCTTAAAGGTTTTACCGGTTAATGTCACAACGCGGTTAACCACAGGTTCGCCGTCAATTACCGCTCGCTTAATCGAGTAAAGAGAGCCGACGTTCTGAACCAAAACACCAATGTCTGCAGGAATGCCGCCAGCTGGAACCTCTTTGTTGGTGAGGATCTTGATAAGTTGCTTCTCACCACCAGAAGGGTATTTGGTTGGGATAACGCGAATGACGATATCTTTGTCTTTCGCTGCAATCTCAAGTGCTTTTATCGCATCTGGTTTGTTGTCTTCAATGCCGATAACCGTCAGCTTTGGTTGAAGAATGTGTTCAACCACTTCGATGCCGTTTAATACTTCGTCGGCATGTTCTTGAAGCAACTTGTCATCAGAGGTGATGTAAGGTTCACATTCCGCAGCGTTGACGATCAAAATGTCGGTACGACCTAAGCCTGATTGAAGCTTCTTAGCCGTAGGGAAACCTGCGCCGCCCATGCCTGAAATACCAGCTTGGCGAATCACATCAAGCAGTTCGTCAGAAGTCTTTGTCGAAAAATCTTCAACTGGATTTTTTTCAATCCAAGTGTCTAGGCCATCAGGTTTAATAACCACGCATATTTCGCTCAAGCCTGAAGGGTGAGCGGTAGTTCGCGGTTCGATAGCGGTAATCACACCCGATGTTGGTGCGTGTACTGGCAAAGTAAAACCTGTGTCTAAGGCCGTAAGTTGCTGACCTTTTAACACAGTGTCGCCAGCAGCAACCAATAGGTTCCCCGGCTTACCGATGTGCTGTTTCACAGGAAGAACGATTTCTTCTGGAAGCCTTGCATGGACGATATCAGTAGTATTCGACTGTTTCTTGTTTTCAGCAGGGTGCACGCCACCAGGGAAGTTCCAAATAGAGCCCGTGCGAATTTGTTCAATTAAAGAGATCATACTAACCCTATGCTTTAGGCTCTGACGCAGTCGCATCAGTCGCTTGGTTAGTGATATCAGTAACAGGGATGATGTTCATCTGCCATTTCCAATTTTCAGTCGTTGTTGCCACTGGAATCATTTCAATACAGTCAGTAGGGCACGGTGCGACACATAGATCACAACCTGTACATTCATCTTTAATTACTGTGTGCAGTGCCTTGGTGCCACCAACAATGGCGTCAACAGGGCAGGCTTGAATACACTTGGTACAGCCGATACACATATCTTCGTGAATGAAGGCAACGGTTTTTACTTTGTTATCTAAGTCATGAGCGGAGTCTTCAACTTCTACGCCCATTAAATCTGCTAGCTTCTCAATGGTTGCTTGGCCGCCCGGAGGACATTTGTTGATCTTGTCTCCGTTAGCGATCGCCTCTGCGTATGGGCGACAGCCAGGGTAGCCACACTGGCCACATTGAGTTTGCGGTAAAATGGTGTCGATTTGATCGACGATAGGATCAGCTTCAACTTTAAAACGGATAGAAGCAAAGCCCAAAATAGCGCCAAAAACAGCGGCTAAAACGGCTAGCGCAATGATCGCAATTAAAATGGTACTCATGCTTATTTCACCAACCCAGTAAAGCCCATAAATGCCAGAGACATTAGGCCAGCTGTGATCATCGCAATCGATGCGCCTTTAAATGGCATTGGAACATCAGCAACCGCAATACGTTCACGCATCGCAGCAAATAGGATCAATACAAGAGAGAAACCAACCGCTGCGCCGAAACCATAGATGATCGACTGAATGAAGTTGTGGTTTTCATTGATGTTCAGAAGTGCCACACCTAATACCGCACAGTTGGTGGTGATAAGAGGTAGGAAGATACCCAGCAGGCGATAAAGAGTCGGGCTGGTTTTGTGAACCACCATTTCCGTAAATTGAACAACCACCGCGATAACCAAGATGAAACTCATGGTACGCAGATATTCAATACCCAGAGGGGTAAGGATGTAGGTTTCTACTAGGTATGCAGAGACTGACGCTAACGTTAGAACGAAAGTCGTCGCGAGGCCCATGCCAATCGCAGTCTCCAGTTTCTTGGAGACTCCCATGAAAGGACATAGCCCTAAAAACTTCACTAGCACAAAGTTATTGACCAGCACTGTGCCAACCAACAACAAAAGGTATTCGGTCATAATGGATTAATTCTTGAGATTCCGATCCCGATATTATCCTGCTTTGCTTACCTAATAACAACCAAGGATCACTAGGGATTTAGACACTTGGTGAAAAAATCAACGGGTAACCGTTTGATTAAGATGGATCAGGTTAAGTATAGGTGGGTATTTGCGGGGAATGAAAAATAAGATTAACTCAATGATAACTCATCGAATCAATCCTATTTTCTTTGTTGTAAAAAGTGTCGAGGAACGAAATGACTTAGTCTTTATGAACCTGAGCTTTCTCAATTAATGTTTCGAACAGAGGCTCTGCGCACCAAAATTGGCATAAATAGCTTATGTTCCGTGTGTTCTTTTGGCTCGTCACTTGTGAGTTGCAGAGATAGCTTAACCGCTTGATTAGCCATGACTTGAATTGGGTAACGAATGGTGGTCAATCGAGGGTAGATGAAGCGAGCAATGTGGCCGTCATCAAACCCAATAACTGATATATCTTCTGGAATACGAACGCCATTTTCTTGTAATAACGCCAAACAGCCTGCTGCCATGTAGTCGTTATACGTTGCAATGGCTGTGATATCTGTGTTTTTTGCCATTAAGTTAACCATGGCTTGCTCACCGCCTAGCTCGTCAGGTTCACCATATTCGATGTACTCATCGTTCGATTCAATACCGTGATCTTTTAATGCATCCAAATAGCCGCCTAAGCGGTCGTGAGCATCTTCAATATCGTGACTCGAGCAGATGTAGCCAATGTGTTTGTGGCCGTTTTTAATCAAATACTCAGTCGCGATGTAAGAGCCGCGGCGGTTGTCGAGAGCAATACAGCGGTTTTCGATATCGGGAACAATGCGATTGATCAGCACCAAGCCGGGCACTTCATTCGCTAGCTTAACCAATTCTTCGTCGCTAATGCCTTTGCTATGAACCACAAGTGATTCGCAGCGGCTGTTGATCAGCAAGTTAATCGCATTGCGCTCTTTGGTTGCGTCATGATACCCACTGCCAATCAGTAACTGTTTTTCTTGCTCACTTGCCACGGTATCAATAGCTTTGATCATCGAGCCGAAGAACGGGGCAGAAACATCATTAACCAGTACACCAATCGCGTTTGAAGATTTGCTGACCAATGCACGGGCGTTGGCATTTGGGCGATAACCGAGTTTTTCCATAGCGGCTTTTACCGCCGCAATTGCGGTTTCACTGGTGTGAGGTGCATTGTTGATTACTCGAGAGGTGGTCGCGATTGATACGCCTGCTTCCTTCGCAACATCTTTAATGGTAGCCATTCCGCTCTCTTATTCTGAATATAATGCTGTGTGCTGGTGGTTGGACATTTAACAACGGATAGTTAGCCAATTCAAATACTAAACATCAAATATGACGAGGTTTGATGGTTTATTTTTGGTTGGCTGATTAGTTTGAAAATAAAAAGCCAAGCTCTAGATTTGAGCTTGGCTTTTGAGTCACATTGGCGTGTGAGCTGTTGTCGCGTGAAGTAAGGTAATCACAGGTAACCCAAAGTAATAGGGAACCAAGTGGCTTTAGAGCAAACCACTTGGCCCGAATCTACTTACGATGCGCTTGTTAGCGTAACCTGATAACGATATTGATTGTCGGTGAGTTGAAACTCTTGGTGAACACTTGGACTCCAAGAATCATCACCACCAACGCCCATATGTTGGTTATCTACGCGTACATAGATTTTCTCTTCACGAGTCAGGTCATTGGTATGCTTAGCATCCGTTAATTGTTGCTGGCTGTACTGACTCACACTGAATGAAAAATCGCCTTCGATCCCGATATTTCCAACATTCAAGTTTTTGGTTCCGCAACGTAAACCGCTATCGGTTGGGAATATATACGGCGTGTGCATCTGATCCAGTGTCTGACTGTGTAAACCGAATCGAGCAGCAGCCAAACGGTCTGGATAGTTTTCAAAAGGACCTAATCCCTGCCACGAAACCGGAGTTTCATTGGCTGTTTCGATGGGTAAAGGCAGCTCCATTTCAAGGCCAATGCGCGGCATCGGTGGTAAGTGATCGGCTAAAGTGACATCAACCGCGATATTCATTTCACCTAAGTTATTTAAGGTGTATTGCCATTTTGTAATCGCTTGGATTTGGCCATTAAATTGGTAGGCGAATACTGACGTCACTTGTACTGAGTCTGCGAGTGCTTGCACGACACAACTTGTACACTGACGTTCCCATTGACCAATGCCTGCAAGTTCCCAGCGACAAGCCCATGCATTTGGGTCGATGTTGTCTATCTCACTGATACCAATATCGTTATCAAGTGGCGCGCGATAGAAGTTATCGACAGGTGCCTTGATAACTTGCGGTTGCCCATCAACGATCCAGTGGGTCAACAATCCACTCTCTGTATCCCATTGCCATTGATGTGTTTCATCTAGGCTAGACACGACGACTTTATTGTCTTGCTGATGTAACTGGGGAGCCAAAGCATTTGCCGTGATCGGGAGTTGCAAGCCAGCATGGTTACGTAAAGCAAATTGCTCCGTCGCACAAACATGGCCTTCTTCTGCCCACTTGGTTGAATGAGTCAGAGTAATATCGGTGTTGAGATGATATTCGGCTTGTGCTTTTGGTGTGAAAGCGAGGTCAATTACCAGCTCTTGTTTACTATCTTCAGCAACGGATAAGACTTGTTGCCCTGATTGAATCACGATGCCATTTTCGAGCAATTGCCAGCGTAAGATTTCATTGTCAGTCGCTCGGAACAGGTTTTCATTGGTTACCGTTAGGCGGCATTGAT
This sequence comes from Vibrio sp. 10N.247.311.13, assembly GCF_041467595.1. Lineage (NCBI taxonomy): Bacteria > Pseudomonadati > Pseudomonadota > Gammaproteobacteria > Vibrionales > Vibrionaceae > Vibrio > Vibrio sp. 10N.247.311.13. The sequence goes on from NZ_JBFSUX010000015.1 coordinate 18,012, forward strand.
CTTCAGTTTGCTCTGCTAACGTCACATTGATCATTCTCTGGCAGTATTTCGCCTCTTCCAAGGTCGGGTGTACGCTGCGATCTGGGAAGATCAAACCGTTGATGCAGAACTGACGGTCGTTGATGACATCGCCAAAGTCTCCACCGTAGGCCCAGAAGTGTTCACCGTTTTCATCCCATTGGCTTAGTCCTTGGTCAACCCAATCCCAGATGAAACCGCCTTGTAGGCGAGGATATTCTCGGAATGCATCCCAGTAATCATTAAAGCTACCCAAACTGTTACCCATTGCGTGTGCGTATTCACAAAGAATAAGCGGGCGTTGCTCGTTAGGCAGAGAAACCCATTTCTTGATAGACCATTTTGGAACGGCATCGTCTTCGATAGTGCTGTTAACGCGTGCGTACATTGGCGCAATGATATCGGTCGCTGTGGTATTTGAACCACCGCCTTCATACTGTACCGGGCGAGAAGGGTCGTACTGTTTCGACCAAGCATACATCGCATTGTGGCTGCTGCCGTGCCCTGACTCGTTGCCCAAAGACCAGATGATGATAGAAGGGTGGTTCTTATCACGCATGACCATTTGCGTATAGCGACTCATATAAGCGTGTGCCCATTGCGGATCCGCAGACAAGCGATTCATAGGCTGCATGCCATGGGTCTCGATGTTCGCTTCATCACACACATATAAACCGTATTCGTCACACAGCTCGTACCATCGTGGGTGGTTAGGGTAGTGAGCGGTGCGCACAGCATTGAAGTTGTACTGCTTCATTAGACAGATATCGCGGATCATGTCTTCTTCTGTCATCACATGCCCCAACTCTGGGTGATGCTCATGACGGTTGACGCCGCGAATCAATAGCGGTTTGCCGTTTAGCTTTAGCTGACCGTCTGTCATTTCGACTTTACGGAATCCAACTTGATAAGCTTCACTTTCTATGTGGTTACCTTGCCTATCAAGCAATGACACGACAATTCGGTAAAGGTTAGGAACTTCTGCGCTCCATTTCTTCGGATCTCGAACATGAAGAGTTTGGAATACCACATCATCGTAGGTGCCACGCTCGTCAATTCGTCGATTATGAGGGCGATCGATAAGCGGTTCAGTCACCGCGTTTTCACCGTCAAACAGTTGAACCTGAACTTTGTAAGTGTCTGGTGCCGTAATTTTGGTGACAATAGACAGTGAACCATCGCGATAGCATGCGTCTAAGTCCGGCGTAACGAACACATCTTCAATGCACTGCTTTGGTTTAGCTAGTAAGGTCACATCACGGAAAATACCGCTTAGCCACCACATATCTTGGTCTTCTAAATAGCTACCATCACACCAACGTATCACCATGACAGAAAGCGTATTGTCGCCAACAGTTAGATACTGAGTTAAGTCGAACTCGGCAGGTAAGCGGCTATCTTGGCTGTAACCAACCCAATTGCCATTACACCAAAGATGAAAAGCGGAATTGACGCCATCAAAGATAATACGTTGGGTGTTCTTTAGGTCATTTTTAGTCAACGTAATTTGAGTGCGGTAACAACCGGTTGGGTTTTCTGCCGGTACAAACGGTGGGTTCACTTCAAATGGGTATTTTACGTTGGCGTAGATAGGTTTATCGTAGCCTTGCATTTGCCAGTTCGATGGTACGGTAATCTCGTCCCATTGTGAGTCATTGAAACTTGTTTCGATAAATTCACCGTCAACTTGTTCAGGTGCATCAAAGTATTTGAACTTCCATTGTCCATTAAGAGATTTACGTTGTGACTCAATGCCGTCTCGAGCGTGCTTAAGGTTGCGGTAGCTTGATAATGGGCTGTGCGCATTAAGGCAGTGGATATTCACAGACTGTGGGTTTTCCCAATCGCGTCTTTGGATGATGTTTGAAAATGCCTTCATGGTATTCCTACTCTTAAAGTGTTCAATATTGGTAATAATTCTATTAAGTCATCGGTCTTTTAAGCCGTGATGACCGTTATCAAATCGTTGGTTATGCGTATTGTTCTGTTGGCTTATTCAGCTATTCAGCGAGCTGTTTTAATAAATAATCTTTTGCTTCGGGTATGCCCTGTTCGGCCGCTTGATTAGCAATAAATGCAGCTTGTTTGATGTCATTGTTGTTTAGGGCTTGGTCAATGTCTTTTTGGATATTCAGCCATTGCGCCTTTTGATTGGTTTCAATTGTCTGATTTGATGGTTGAGAAACTTGCTTTGAACCTAAGGTTTCGGGTTCATTGTCGGATGAAACACCAAGCTCAGCCAATAGAGTCAAAACCGCACTGTTTGTTGATTTGCTCGCCGTAACATCAATGACACCTACGTTGCTCAACGTCGCAGTCAACGGCAGTTGCTTATTGCCAATAATCTGCTGAGATTCTGAATACAGATCTTCAGGATGAATTCGATTGATGGCGCTATCTAACTTAGTGCTATCGGCGCTGACCACAATAAATTGCGCGTTGTCTCGTTGAGGTTCGAGTGCAATTGATGCTTCAATTCTTTCTAACCCTTGCATCGCTGTCGGGTAGTAAGTGAAGTCGTTAGTACTGTATTGACCAAGCAGTCGCCATTGTTTGTCAAAGACATAAATAGACGGTGCGAATAGCGCATCATTTTTAATGTATGAACGAATGAGTAAGGACAGCGATTCTGTCGTGTCACTGATTTGGTACGCGATGGTCGGAAAGCGTTGGCTATCCGCTTGTGTATTGTCATTTAACAATGAAGAGGAAAGGGTCGGTAAATGACCGTCCATAATCACTTGTTGGTGGAATGGAACAGACAATTGCGTCATTGGCAGCGCACTTAGCTGAGAGCAGCATGCACTCTCATTGAAATCAGTATTAAGTTCCTTTTCAGGTATTCCGCTGCATGCGCTAACTGTGAGTGCCGCGACAATGATCACCAATGATTTTAATTTCATCTGATTGTTACCTTAGTAAAGGGGAAAACATCGGCTTTCCCCGTTAAATTGCTATTCCAGTGTTGAGCGTCAATTCGTTGATTGAACAGACGCTCGGGTGTGGTGGTTTACCACCAAGTCTCTACGTTGAAACCAAAGGTAATCTCGTCAACAGTCTCGGCATTGATGCTTGTTGCCGTTCCATAAGTCTCGTTACCACGATCCCATTCGTTGTTGGATTCAGAGTACGTCGCAAAAATACGAATAGATGGACGAGCCCATACCCCTTTTCCAGCTTGGAACATTTGAGCCACGGTCACTTTATACATATCGTTGGTGCCCGAGCCGTTTTGAGCTTCTACCGTTTCGTAACCCACCTCTAATGCTGTCGACATGTAATCTGTCCAAGCATATTGAGGACGAGCTCCGACACTGAACCACTTCTCACCATCGTTGTTATCTAGGTTTTTGTCTTGATAAGCGATGGAGTACATCACTTGAACATCTTCACTGATATTCAAGTCACCGTGGTTAAATAGGCGCCAGCTAGAACCATCGTGTTCCACACCCGTGCTGTATTTTCTGTTTGATCCACCTTCAGCACTCATTAATCCACCTGCCAACGCATCGGTACCATATTGGAAGGCCAAGGTGTTTGAACCGTAGTTCCAAGCTTGACGGTAAAGAGCAGAGAGCATTGCGCCAGAAGTAGTAATGTCTTTATCGTCGTAGCTTGAGTTCTGCGTGGTTACGTAGTTTAGGCCGAGTGTTAGGTCTGCTGTTTCACTTAGCTCAATGCCACTTAAGCGGGCATCGATGTTATGAAGGCTGCGTCCATCGTCACTTGAAGAGTTTGGTGCCATCCAAGCTAAATGAGCATCAGCAAAGCCGAGATCCCAATCTTCAATACCAAGACCGGTGCTGGATGTATCCCAGTACTTCACATCTATCATGTGGACTTCGTGGCGACGGTAAAAACGTTCACCTGCCCAAATTTTTGCGTTGGGTTGGCCGTCGATAAGCCCATGGCCTGCTGACCAAAGCTGAATCGTACTCACGTCTCCCCAGCTATCTCCACTGCCTAGATAAATCGTGGTGTCAAAATAGGCGTCATTGTCACGCCATACATCGGCTTTCACTCCCGCTTCCCACCAATTTAGTTCATTACCTAAACGGTAGTTACCGTAACCTTGGCCCGCTCGAATAACGTCGTTGCGTTCTCCTTTGCCGTCGTTATGTTGGTCATTATCGGTGTAGATGTTGCCCCATTTTGCATAACCAAAATACGTTACGTTCTCCACTGCAGCGAAGCTGACTAATGGGGCGAGGGACAGAGTGAATCCTAATGCTTTGACTAGCATTTTTTGTTTCATGAAGTGTCTCCATTATTTTTTATTTATGGATATTTTTATGTTTGAGTCCTAACTCGAGCGAGAGTGTAAATAAACTTTGGAAACGTTTTCATGATGAAGTTGGCATTTTTATGCTATTGATGGGTTTGTGATTATTTTGTGTGATTTTGATCTGATTATTGGGCTTGTATAGGTGTTTTTACGCTAGGTTTTGTGATTTTAAAGTGGAATCGTTTTCTTTACTCAGTGCTATGCGGTGGTTTAGAGGGAGTGATTATGCTGTTGGTTGTCTTGGAATTTGAGGTGAAGCGGGTTTGAGGTACTTTGAGTGTCGGGTTGTTCGAGGGCTTTGAGGAAAAGCAGCCCAGTTAATGATAACTGGGCTCGTGAGACAAGGAAGTAAGTATCAAAGCAAATGCAGCAGCAAGGCTACAAGCATCGTGTTCTGTACCGTCAAGCTGGAATGTAAAAGTTAGGACCCAGAGAGACACTTCATTGATGTACTCGAAGATCTAAGAATACGAGTGTGATGTGATCAGTTCAAGAGGAAATGTATTTTAGCCTATGTGTTAATGGGCACTTTGATTTAATGTACTGAATTTAAAAGATTAAATTGCCATTAATTATCGTTTTATATTGCTTTATTTAGAGTGGAAAGTTCAATTCTACCTAGAGGTAGGCAATATGAGATGGAATGGTGGTCAATCTAAATCTTTGAATTAGGAGCTATTTACCAAAGTTATCAGTCTTGAATATTTACTGGAAACGTTTTCATGATTTCGAGTTTGATCACAGAAACTCTGGGCTTAATAATTATGATACGGGGTAATTAAACGCGTTAAGGTTAAAAAAATGACGAATAAATCCCTAATTGATATTACCGGTCAACACTCGCAACTGATTGTAGAACTTGGCGATTTTGCCGAAATTCTTCATTGGGGAGCTCCCGTTCGTGGTGATTTAGCTAGCTTCCGTGTTTCTCTTGAAAGACCGGTTCCATACGGCCGCCTTGATAATGATGTTGCTATGTCTCTGAGCCCAGAGCTCGGGCGCGGTGTTTTCAGCAGTCCGGCATTAGAAGGGCACCGAGACGGATTGGACTGGGCGCCTGTTTTCTCTATTACGGATGTTCAACAAACACCATCTAGCCTAATCATTGAGAGTGAAGATATACGTGCAGGCTTACGTTTAACAACCGAGTTATGCCTCGATAAACATGATGTTGTGAAATCTCGTCACACCTTAACCAACGTTAAAGCCGGCCTTTATCAGGTGAACCGTCTCGCCAATACTTTGCCATTACCAGCAAGAGCTAATGAGTTGATGACGTACTACGGCCGCTGGGTACATGAGTTCCAAACGGTGCGTCAACCCTTACAGCAAGGGGGCTATCAGCAAGAAAATCGTCGCGGAAGAACGTCTCATGAACATTATCCAGCGATGGTTGTCGGTACCGCTAACTTTAATGAAATGGCAGGTGATGTGTGGGGGATTCACTTCGCTTGGAGTGGTAACCACAGACTGCGCGCGGATGTAAAAGCAGACGGTCGTCGCTACGTGCAAGCGGAAGTTATTTATCTACCGGGTGAGATTACATTGGATGAAGGTGAAAGCTTAACGACACCTTGGTTATATGCCAGTTTCAGTTCGGAAGGCTTAAATGGAATGAGCCATCAGTTCCACTCCCATGTGCGTTGTTCCATCTTGCCGGAGTCTTTCGCACAAAAGCCTCGACCTATCCATCTTAATACTTGGGAAGGCATCTATTTTGACCATGATCCTGATTATATTATGTCGATGGCTAGCCAAGCCGCGGATATGGGAGTAGAGCGTTTTATCATTGACGATGGCTGGTTCAAAGGGCGCTGCGGAGACAAGGCTGCGCTAGGGGATTGGTTCTTAGATGAAGAAAAATACCCAAATGGTTTAGATCCGATAGTTGAGCACGTTAATCAGTTGGGTATGGAGTTTGGATTGTGGTTCGAACCTGAGATGATCAATAAGGATTCTGACTTATACCGAGCCCATCCAGACTGGTTGCTTGCGGTTGACGGCTATGACCAACCAACGGGTCGTAATCAATATGTTATCGATCTTCAGAATCAACAAGCATTCGACTTTTTGTTTGAGCGTCTTGACCACTTCTTAAGTCAGTACAACATTGCTTACATTAAGTGGGATATGAACCGAGAAGTTGTACAACCTGCGCATCTAGGCAGGGCTGCGGCTCATCAACAAACCGCTCGTTATTATGAGTTGGTCGATAAAGTCCGAGAGAAGCACCCAATGGTTGATATTGAATCGTGTGCGGCTGGTGGTGGTCGTATCGATTTTGAGGTTCTTAAGCGTACGCAACGTTTTTGGGCGTCTGATAACAATGACGCGCTGGAAAGACAAACGATTCAGCGTGGGATGAGTTACTTCTTCCCCCCTGAGGTAATGGGAAGCCATATTGGTGCGAGCCACTGCCACAGCACTCGTCGTCGTCATAGTATTGAGTTTCGTGGTCTAACAGCACTGTTTGGTCATATGGGGATTGAATTAGATCCTGTGAAAGAAGTGCAAGAAGAGAAGCAGGGCTTTGAACACTACATCAAGCTACATAAGATGCTGCGCCCGTTACTGCATAGCGGGAGAACTTGGCGAGTTCCAACGGACGATAGTGCCCATCAAATCCATGCGGTCGTCTCCGAAGATGTGTCAGAAGCTGTGGTGATGATTGCACAGCTTGCGATGCCAACCAATTCATTGAGTGGTCATTTGCGTATACCTGGGCTAGATCCACAAAGTTTATACAAGGTATCTGTGATTGATAAACCGTCAAATTACGATGATATTGTGAATTATCAACCGCCATGGACAGAGTCTTGCTGTGAATTATCAGGTGCTTGGTGTGCCGAGGTGGGGCTAACGATGCCAATACTTGACGCAGAAACAGCGATGCTGATTAAGTTTGAACGTATCGAGTAAGTTTTAGCATAGGCTTTATATTTGATGAACCGCGTAGGTGAAATTACGCGGTTTTTTATTGCCTTTAATAAGCCGTCATGAACTATCAAATCAATTTGATGTGCCCGTATAGATTGGAGAACTGTAGGTATTCCCAGCGTGATACTGTACTTATGTAATCGTTCTCATGCGTTACTTCACACAATGAACTGTTTTGAGCACTTTAATTAGCGATATTCTCTATCAATTCGAGGGTTTTATTGTTCGATCTCTCACTTTGGATATTTGACTGAAAACGTTTCCATGGAGTGGTTGTTGATCACAGTATCTGTTCGTTGGAATGGTTACATTAGCATCGGACTTGATACTTGAGTGTTTTAAGAAGCGACCACAGAGTGGCTCTAAAACAGAACTTGAGTGGATAAATTATTATAAATAAAAGGTAAGCGTTTCAACGTCTGTTAGGAGATGAAGTTACGCGCCTGAAGGAAATACTATGTCTGATCAAATTACTCTACAAACCAAATTATCGTATGGACTTGGGGCTTTAGGTAAAGACTTTGCCTGTGCTCCAATCTACATCTTCTTAATGTTTTACTTCACCGATGTTGCTGGGCTGTCAGCGGCATTTGTGGGTACTATCTTTTTGGCCGCGCGCATTGTCGACGCGGTGACCGACCCAATGATGGGCGTTATCGTTGATAACACACGCTCTAAGTTTGGTAAATTCCGTCCTTGGATAGTGATTGGAACCCTGTTAAATGCTGTAGTGCTTGTTGGTCTTTTTAGTACGCATATGTTTGAAGGCACTACGTTATACATTTATGCAGCGGCTGCTTATATTCTGTGGGGCCTTACGTACACTATTATGGACATTCCATATTGGTCTTTGATTCCTGCACTATCGAGCTCTCGTCAAGAACGTGAAAAGCTGGTTGTTTGGCCACGATTATTTGCTAGCTTGGCGTGGTTTATTACGGGTACTTACGGGCTACATATTGTCGGTAAACTGGGTGACGGCGACCAAGGACAAGGTTTCTTCAACGTTGCTATGTTGATTGCTGTGCTGTTCGTGATGAGTGCATTCTTGATTGCTCGCAACGTAAAAGAAAAATCGGCACCAGCAAATGCGAAACCAGCTGAGCGTTTCAGCTTTAAAGATGTAATGGTTATCATTGGTAAGAATGACCAACTAAAAGCACTTATTGGTACCGTATTGTCGTTCCAAATAGCAAACTTGTTGGTGGGTGGTTTTGCGATTTACTACTTCTCTTACGCTTTAGGCAACGCTGACTTGTTCCCCGTTTATATGATGGTGGCAGGTATCGCTGAAGTTGCAGGCGTATTCTTGTTCCCTCGTATTGCATCAGTGTTACCACGCAAGCACCTATGGGTTATCGCTTGTGGCTTCCCAGTGCTGTCTTGTATCACTCTACTTATCATGGGCTTTATCGCTCCAGGTAACGCGATTCTAATCGGTATCGCAGGTGCTGCAATCAAGTTTGGTGTGGGTATCGCTAATGCACTGCAAACTGTAATGCTTGCCGATGTTGTTGATTACGGTGAACACAAAACAGGTCGTCGCAGTGAGAGTGTTATCTTCTCTGTTCAAACGATGCTTGTTAAGTTTGCAGGCGCGGCTGGTGGTTTTATTGTTGGTATGGGCTTGTCTGTGGTGGGTTATGTACCAAACGTGGAACAGTCTGACAGCACTATCATGGGGCTGCAGTTTATGATGGTAGGTTTACCAGCGATTCTAATGACGGTAAGTGCTCTTGTTTATAAGCGCTACTACCACCTGCATGAAGGATTTGATCAAGACCAAGCCGGTAAAGAGACTCAGACTCATGTTGTTACAGCAGAAGCATAACCGCTAAAACGACGTCTCATCTAGAATAACGCTCAGTTTAGTCACTAAGCCCAAACGCCTCCTTGTGAGGCGTTTTTTTATGGATGTGAGTTAATCAAAGCTGTGCCTGTAGGGCTTTTGTTTCGACTAAAACGCAAAAAGCCGCATCGAATGATGCGGCTTCTTTAAATTTGGCTCCCCTTGCAAGACTTGAACTTGCGACATACGGATTAACAGTCCGCCGTTCTACCAACTGAACTAAAGGGGAATTGCTTGTTAGCGACGCGAATTCTAATAATTGTCCGAATTTCTGTCAATAAAAAATATCAGAAAAAAGTAAGATAAAAAACTTTACTTTCTTGAACACCTTATTGGATTTAGCTTTGCTTTAGTTATCCACCAAAATTGTGGATAAGTGTGTGTGTGAAACTTTAACAACAATCATTGGGATAAATCGAAAAATGTAAAAATCTTATCTAAGTCAATGTATTTAAAAGGTTTATATCAAAATATCGCGATTGTATAACTTTTGTAGATTATAAACCGAACAGTAAAACAAGCGGTATTTTTAGATTTTTTGGGGAAAAGTAGTGGATTAAAAATCGAGTAATTTAGCTGAAGAGATCTTGCAGGGGCACGGATAATACCAAGTTCTAAAAATAAAAGCTATAACTGATATCTGATCTTAAGATGCATTTCTCTAGATAATAGTTGCAACGACACTCCACCTAGAGTGACAATGACCTGATTAAAAAAACAGTATGGAAATGGCGACCTATGAGCAAACTCTTTGACTTGGTATCGGACTACAGCCCGTCCGGTGACCAGCCGACGGCGATAACCAAATTATTAGATGGACTAGATTCTGGTTTGGCACATCAAACTCTATTAGGGGTAACGGGCTCTGGTAAAACCTTTACCCTTGCCAACGTCATTTCCCAATCTCAAAGACCTGCGATCCTATTAGCGCCTAACAAGACATTGGCGGCTCAACTTTACGGTGAGATGAAATCTTTCTTTCCAAACAATGCCGTTGAGTATTTCGTTTCTTACTATGATTACTACCAACCTGAAGCCTACGTTCCAACCACGGACACGTTCATCGAGAAAGATGCGTCTGTGAACGCTCATATTGAACAGATGAGGCTCTCGGCAACCAAAGCCTTACTAGAACGAAAAGACGCCATCATTGTGGCTTCTGTGTCGGCGATATACGGTCTTGGTGACCCTAAGTCGTATTTGAAGATGATGCTTCACTTGAGTCGTGGTGAGGTGATGGATCAGCGTGATATTTTGCGTCGATTGGCTGAGCTGCAATATTCAAGAAACGATGTCGCCTTTGAACGTGGTCAGTTCCGTGTTCGTGGTGAGGTGATTGATATCTTTCCGGCTGAATCTGACCAAGATGCGGTTCGAATTGAGATGTTCGATGACGAAGTGGACTGCATTAGTATTTTTGATCCTCTGACTGGTGCGGTGAAACAAAGAGACTTGCCGCGCTTTACGGTTTATCCAAAAACTCACTATGTAACGCCAAGAGAAAAAATCCTTGAGGCGATTGAGAACATCAAGGACGAACTGCGCGATCGTGCTCAATACTTAAAAGACAACAATAAGCTTTTGGAAGAGCAGCGTATCTCTCAAAGAACTCAGTTTGATATTGAGATGATGACTGAGCTTGGCTTCTGTTCCGGTATCGAAAACTATTCACGATACTTGAGCGGCCGTGCGGAAGGGGAAGCGCCGCCAACGTTATTTGACTACCTGCCTGATGATGGTTTGCTGATCATCGATGAGTCACACGTGACTGTGCCGCAAATTGGTGCGATGTATAAAGGTGACCGTTCTCGTAAAGAAACCTTGGTCGAGTTTGGTTTTAGACTGCCTTCTGCATTGGATAACCGTCCAATGAAGTTTGAAGAATTTGAGTCTATAGCTCCACAAACGATTTTTGTGTCGGCAACGCCGGGTAATTACGAGATTGAAAAATCCGATGGCGAGATTGCTGATCAAGTGGTGCGTCCTACTGGCTTGTTAGACCCGATCATTGAAGTAAGACCGGTCGCGACTCAGGTGGATGACTTGCTGTCTGAAATCAGAATCCGTTCAGTGAAAGAAGAGCGTGTTTTGGTTACCACGTTGACCAAGAGAATGGCAGAAGACTTAACCGAATACCTAAGTGAGCACGGCGTTAAAGTGCGTTACTTGCACTCGGATATCGATACCGTTGAGCGTGTAGAGATCATCCGAGACCTACGTTTGGGCAAGTTCGATGTGTTAGTGGGCATTAACTTACTTCGTGAAGGTTTGGATATGCCTGAAGTGTCGCTGGTGGCGATTCTTGATGCAGATAAAGAGGGCTTCTTGCGTTCTGAGCGTTCTCTGATTCAAACCATTGGTCGTGCTGCTCGTAACTTGGAAGGTCGAGCAATCCTTTATGGTGATTCGATTACTAAGTCGATGAGAAAAGCGATTGATGAAACCGATCGTCGTCGCGAGAAACAGCAAGCCTACAACGAAGAGCAAGGCATCACACCGCAAGCGTTGAAACGCAATATCAAAGACATTATGGAACTGGGTGATCTAACCAAGTCGAAGCAGCAGCGCCAATCGAAACAAGTTCCACTATCTAAGGTGGCAGAGCCTTCTGAAAGTTATGCAGTACTTACGCCGCAACAGCTTGATAAAGAGATCAGCAAGCTAGAATCTGCGATGTATCAGCATGCTCAGAATCTGGAATTTGAATTGGCCGCACAGAAGCGTGATGAAATTGATCAGTTAAGAAAGCAGTTTATTACCAACAGCTAATCTCACTTTTCGCTCGAGAATTGATCCCCCTCAACACAAGAATTGAGAGTGTTTCAGACAAAAAAACAGCCAGTAGTAAATGTTCTACTGGCTTACGTTTGTGAACAATCGGTCCACTAACAACGTCAGTTGGCTAGGTGACCCGAAGGTCATTTATACCGTTGCATCGTTCGTGCCAGATAGATAAAACATTGATTGTTTGAAGCAAGTAAAAAAACACACTACAAATACTGTGGCTAATTTGCATAATGCAAAGCGGAATGCGACTATAATAAGAAATGCAAATTATAAATGGCTAGGATATGCAATCAAAAACGCTAGATAACAAATCGAAGTATTTGTTGATGGTAGAGGATACCGCTTCGGTAGCAGCTTTATATCGCTCGTATCTTACACCGCTCGAAATTGATATCAACATTGTCGGCACTGGCCGCGATGCAATCGAGAGTTTGAATCATCGAATCCCAGACCTTATTTTATTAGATCTACGTCTGCCTGATATGACGGGTATGGACGTACTATTTGCTGTAAAACAAAAATACCCTGAAGTTCCAGTTATCTTCATGACGGCTCACGGCTCTATCGATACCGCTGTAGAAGCGATGCGTCATGGCTCTCAAGATTTCCTTATCAAACCGTGTGAAGCCGACCGACTCCGTATTACGGTGAATAATGCGATCCGCAAAGCCACCAAACTTAAAAATAGCTCGGAACACCCGGGAAACCAGAACTACCAAGGTTTTATCGGCAGCAGCCAAACCATGCAGCAGGTTTACCGAACTATCGATTCTGCTGCATCGAGTAAGGCGAGCATTTTCATTACTGGTGAAAGTGGTACCGGTAAAGAGGTATGTGCAGAAGCCATTCATGCGGCGAGTAAGCGTGGCGATAAGCCGTTCATCGCGATTAACTGTGCCGCTATCCCTAAAGACCTGATTGAAAGTGAGCTGTTTGGCCACGTTAAAGGTGCCTTTACCGGTGCTGCGACCGATCGCCAAGGTGCTGCTGAGCTTGCTGATGGTGGAACACTGTTCCTTGATGAACTGTGCGAAATGGACTTAGAGCTGCAAACCAAGCTGCTGCGCTTTATCCAAACCGGTACTTTCCAAAAAGTCGGCTCTTCGAAGATGAAGAGTGTCGACGTTCGTTTTGTGTGTGCGACCAACCGTGACCCTTGGAAAGAAGTACAAGAAGGTCGCTTTAGAGAAGATTTATACTATCGTTTATACGTGATTCCATTGCACTTGCCGCCATTGCGTGAGCGTGGTGAAGATGTCATCGAGATCGCGTATTCTCTGCTAGGCTATATGTCGGTCGAGGAGGGGAAGGCGTTTGTACGTTTTGCTCAGGAAGTACTTGATCGCTTTAATCAATATGAGTGGCCGGGTAACGTTCGTCAGCTACAAAACGTGTTGCGGAACGTGGTGGTTTTGAATAACGGCAAAGAGATTACTCTCAACATGCTTCCACCACCGTTGAACCAACCGATTGAAAACAGTCTGCGATTGAAAGAGAAGCAGAATGAAGACATCACGGTAAAAGATATTTTCCCATTGTGGATCACTGAGAAAACGGCTATCGAGCAGGCCATTAAAGCGTGTGATGGCAACATCCCTCGTGCGGCAGGTTTCTTAGATGTCAGTCCATCGACGATATACCGTAAGTTGCAAACGTGGAATGCGAAGCAGTAATCAACAAACAATAAGAAAATAATAATGACGAAAGTATTAAATCAGCAAAAAGTTGATGAGCTTGCCGGCGAAATAGGCCAAGAGAATGTCCCGGTTTTACTGGAAATCTTCTTAGGTGAGTTGAAAGGCTACTACGAACATCTAGAGATAAATAAAGCGTCGGATACGTCTAAGTACTTGGCTGATATAAGCCATGCACTTAAGAGCAGCGCAGCAAGTTTTGGTGCGGATTCTTTGTGTAGTTTTGCGATTAGCTTAGACGCAAAAGTGAAGCAAGCATTGCCTGTAACCGAGATTGATTTCCAAGATATGCAAGAGCTCCTGTTATCAACGTACACTGAATATCAGCAGTTGATGACGGATCTCTAAAGCGGCTAGTTATTAAAAAAGGAGCATGATGCTCCTTTTTTGTTTTTACTGGTCTCTGTCGTATAGCCTAAGCGACAAGCATTAAGCCAGTTGACCCCTAATCGCTTGTTGGAGTTTTAAACGGTCGTGTCGCCAATCTCGGTTAGGAGAGGCAAGATCAGTGGTCACACAATTCCATTGCCCTTCTAATTCAGGGTGTGGTTCATTGCCCAGTACAATGTCTATCTTTCTTGCCTTACAGGTACGTTCACACCACTCCAATTGTTCTTGAAGCGTCATTTTTCCTGCAGGGCCGTGTTCTGGCGAAAGGTTTTCAACAAAGATAACTTTTGCCTTGGTATTTTCCGCGATTGCTTTGCCAATTTCTGGCAGTAGCAGCGGGGGCATCACACTGGTTAAAAAGCTTCCTGGTCCAAGGACAATGCAGTCTGCTTGCTCAACTGCAGCAACAGCTTCTTTGGTTGCCGGTACTTCTGGAGATAAGTCCATCATGCGCAGCTTTTCTGTCATGTCATCAACGTTGGTTTCGCCAGTTACCCAACGACCGTCCATTGATAAAGCCGTTAGATCAGAAGGGTGCTCGGTCATTGGGACGATATTGACATCGACTTTGAGCATATTTCGAATTAGGTTAATTGCTTCCAATGGGCGAACGGAAAGGTTGTCTAACGCCGTTAGCATTAGGTTACCTAAGTTGTGACCATCGAGTTCACCTTGGCCGCGAAAGCGGTATTCGAACATCATCGAACTGATTGAAGGTTCTGTGATTAATTGGTTGATACAGTTACGAGTATCTCCCCAAGCGATACCACCTTGGCAGTCTCGAATTCGTCCGGTGGAACCACCATTATCTGTCGTTGCAACAATGCCAGTTGCGTTGTTACCAAAGTCTTTTAATGCAGCTAACATGCGACCTAAGCCATGGCCACCGCCGATTGCTACGACTTTCTTTGAAGAGTAAATATTCATTTATTGTTCTTGTTAGGTTATTACCAACTATAATTTAGGTTAAATGCTTCTCGCTATATACTCAACAAGAGTTATTTTGAGCGTTTGATACGTTTTTTTTGCCGATGTGACCCGTTTTTTACCATCAGAGCTAGATTCACGTACAAATATTAAGTATTTTATTACTCAGCTACTGCGCGTGTGAATATAACGCTCAGTTGCCATAACTCCGAGCTCTCGCATGCTAAGTCGCACAGTGGTATTTGCTGTACCGATACGCATCAAGAGCCAGTGACATGTTGTCACAAGGGCTTAATTGGAAATGATTATGCCTCCCGTGTTTGGAAAGGTGTTCCGTGGCGCAACAATTCGAAGATAGATTCCATCGCAAGTTTTATTACTTGCGCTTGTCGGTTACAGACGTCTGTAACTTTAAATGTACTTACTGCTTACCAGATGGTTACAAACCGTCAGGGCAAAAAAACTCGTCTTTTTTAAGTGTTCCCGAGATCAAACGCGTTGTTAAAGCGTTTGCAGATTGTGGTACCTCAAAGATCCGCATTACAGGCGGAGAGCCGAGTCTGCGTAAAGACTTTCCTGAAATCATACATACCGTTGCTTCTACTCCAGGCATCGAAAAAGTAGCCACCACAACGAATGGCTACCGCATGGAGAAACAAGTAGGGCAATGGCGTGATGCTGGTTTAACCCATATAAACGTGAGCGTGGATAGTTTAGATTCGCGCATGTTCCATCAGATCACTGGTGAGAATAAGTTTACTGAGGTTATGCGAGGCATTGATAAAGCGTTTGAGGTTGGCTTTGAACAAGTCAAAGTCAACGTCGTATTAATGAAAGACCTCAATAGTCAGGAATTACCAGCCTTCCTTAATTGGATCAAAGACAAACCTATTCAATTACGTTTTATCGAGCTGATGAAAACCGGCGAGATGGACGAGTTGTTCGATAAACATCATGTGTCTGGCGTTGCGATTCGCAACCAGCTTATTGCTAATGGTTGGCTGTTAAAAGTCAAAGCCGTTAACGATGGCCCGGCGCAAGTGTTTGTCCACCCAGACTACAAGGGTGAAATCGGTTTGATCATGCCTTACGAGAAAGACTTTTGTGAGAGTTGTAACCGACTGCGCGTTTCTGCGACCGGTAAACTTCACTTATGTCTGTTTGGCGACCATGGTGTTGAACTGAGAGATCTGATTCAAGAAGATCAACAAGAGCAAGAACTCATTGATCGAATTCAGGCTCAGCTTCAAACCAAGTCCGTTAGCCACTTCTTACACGATGGCAACAGCGGCATGACTCCAAACTTGGCGTCAATCGGCGGTTAACCCGCTACACACTCTAAAGCATTTTATCGCTCAGCTTCTTCAGGCTGGGCGAATCAGTCTAATGAAAAATTTATATAGGTGAACAAATGGGTCACGCAGAAAGCAAATTCCAAGCAGCAAACATCGCAGTACTAACGGTTTCAGATACTCGTACAGAAGAAAACGACACTTCAGGCGGTTACCTAGCAGAGCATGCTAAAGAAGCGGGTCACAACGTGGTTGATAAGCAAATCGTTATTGATGACATGTACAAGATCCGTGCGATCGTATCTAAATGGATCGCTGATGAAAGCGTACAAGCTATCATGATCACGGGTGGTACTGGTTTCACTTCTCGTGACAGCACGCCTGAAGCGCTTAAGCCACTGTTCGACAAAGAAGTAGAAGGCTTTGGTGAGCTATTCCGTCAAGTATCTTACGAAGAGATCGGTACTTCGACAATTCAATCTCGTGCGATTGCGGGTTTTGCTAACCACACGGTTATCTTTGCGATGCCAGGTTCTACAGGCGCTTGCCGCACCGGTTGGACTAAGATCATCAAGCAACAGATGGATGCTAGCCACCGTCCTTGCAACTTCATGCCACATCTTTCTGTATAAGGCGGTTTGAGCATGAGCCAATTTACACACATTAACGCGTCTGGCGAAGCAAACATGGTCGATGTATCGGCTAAAGCGGAAACGGTACGTGAAGCGAGAGCGGAAGCTTTCGTACAAATGTCTGCTGAAACGCTAGAGCTGATTGTTTCTGGTAGCCACCATAAAGGTGATGTTTTCGCAACGGCACGTATTGCGGGTATTCAAGCGGCGAAGAAAACTTGGGATCTGATTCCACTGTGTCACCCTCTACTATTAACTAAAGTAGAAGTGCAGCTTGAAGCTATCGAGTCTGAAAACAAGGTACGCATCGAATCTGTTTGTAAGCTTGCGGGTAAGACAGGCGTAGAGATGGAAGCGCTAACGGCTGCTTCTGTTGCTGCGCTGACGATTTACGATATGTGTAAAGCTGTTCAGAAAGACATCGTTATCGAGAACGTACGCCTGTTAGAGAAGACGGGTGGTAAATCAGGGCACTTTAAGGTGGAATCATGATTACTGTACTTTTCTTTGCTCAAACTCGTGAACTTGTTGGTGTGGACAGCGTTGAAGTTGATGCACAGTTCAAGACGATTGAAGCGATTCGCAGCCACCTTGTAGCACAAGAAGGTAAATGGGATATCGCTTTGGAAGAGGGCAAGCTTCTAGCTGCGCTTAACCAATCTATTGTGCCTTTGACTACTGAAGTGAAAGACGGCGATGAAGTGGCATTCTTCCCACCAGTGACCGGAGGCTAAGCATGGATCCAAGAGTATTAGTGACAGCTGAGGATTTCTATGTAGGCGACGAATACGACTACTTGGCTCAAGGTACAGCTGCCGGAGCGATTGTGACGTTCGTTGGTAAAGTGCGCGACATGAACCTTGGCGACAATGTGATAGGTTTGTCTCTGGAGCACTACCCGGGTATGACAGAGAAATCACTGAGCGAGATCTGTGATCAAGCTGAGGCACGCTGGCCAATCCAAAAGATGCGAGTTATCCATCGTGTTGGTGACCTAGATATCGGTGACCAGATTGTTTACGTTGGTGTATCCAGTGCACACCGCGGTGCGGCCTTTGAAGCCTGTGAATTCGTTATGGACTTCCTGAAAACCAAGGCTCCCTTTTGGAAAAAGGAACGCACGACCGAAACGACGCGTTGGGTTGATTCTCGTGATTCAGACACGAAAGCAGCGGAACGCTGGGAGAAGTAATTTCTCTTAAAGTGATGTTGCTTCAGCATTTACTCATTTGTATATGAGACAGTTAAAAACCGACCACTTAGGTCGGTTTTTTTGTACCTGCTATAAATCTATTTATAGATAATCATTGATTTGATAAATGATAATTCATTGTGGTTGCATATAAATTCAGCGCGTAATTTTGTCTTAATTGGTGCATTGGATAACCCGGTTTGGTGCAGAGCATTATGCTGTCTTGTATAAAGTGATTATCCTCACAAATAGTGTAGACGGTTTAGGTGATATGTGATGTGCAATTAGATTTCATGTGGCATTAATGTTAATTTGCCGACAGTGTTCTAGCATAAGATGCTAAATAAAAGTATCAATTCAGATACATCAACACTAAAGGCTGTTTTTTAATAAATCCCTATGTGTAATTCACTATTCATTAGGTTTTTATTAGAGATTTACACTATGACCTTGAGTAATTCGGAGAATTATCCGATTTTTTGCGACTTGTTTATGGCAAATTACTTCAATGGTTGATAGTGTGTGCCTCAATCTTTGTAAGGTTTTAGATTTTTATGCTTAAATTTTGAGCTAAATAAATCTAAATCACTGCCGTTCAGTGAACTTAGCAAAGAAGTCATGGATGCAATACGTAAAACTTGGAGTTTATTAAATGTACAAGAATAAAATCACTCAGGCCCTTCTTCTAGGTGCTGGTTTGGCAGTGGCTGCCACTTCTACTTTTTCTATCGCTGCTGAAGTTCCAGCAGGCACAGAACTAGCAAAAGCTCAGGAACTTGTTCGCGGTAACGGTACTGAAGTTGCAACTATCGACCCACACAAATCTCAAGGTGTACCAGAATCTCACGTAATTCGTGATCTTCTAGAAGGTCTAGTGAACCAAGACGGCGACGGCAACACTATCCCTGGTGTTGCGGAAAGCTGGGAAACGACAGACAACAAAACATTCACTTTCCACCTACGCAAAGACGCAAAATGGTCTAACGGCGATCCTGTAACAGCTCAAGATTTTGTATACAGCTGGCAACGTGCAGTTGATCCTGCAACGGCTTCTCCATACGCTTGGTACATGGAATACACCAAGATGGCGAATGCGAAAGATATCGTAGCGGGTAAGAAAGACAAGAGTGAACTAGGCGTTAAAGCAGTGGATGCAAACACTCTAGTTGTTGAATTAGAAACAGCGGTACCATACTTCGTAATGATGATGGGCCACACAACAATGAAGCCAGTACACCAGGCAACTGTTGAAAAATACGGTGACCAGTGGACTAAGCCAGAGCACTTTGTTGGCAACGGTGCATTCTCTGTTGATAAATGGGTTGTTAACGAGCGTCTAGTACTCAAGCGTAACGAACAGTACTGGGACAACGATAAAACAGTTCTTAACAAAGTAACGTTCCTACCAATCGAAAACCAAGTAGCGGAAATGAACCGTTTCCTATCTGGTGAAATCGATTTCACAAACGAACTTCCAACTGAGCACTTCAAGCGTCTTCAAAAAGAGTACGCAGAAGATGTATCTGTAGCGGGTAACCTATGTACTTACTACTACATCTTCAATACGAAGAAAGCACCATTTGATGATGTTCGTGTTCGTCAAGCAATCTCTTACGCGATCGACCGTGATATCGTAACAGGTGCTATCCTAGCGCAAGGTCAAAAACCTGCGTATTTCCTAACGCCTGAAATCACAGCTGGCTTCGATCCTGAGCTACCTGCTTACGGCAAGATGTCTCAGAAAGAGCGTAACGCAGAAGCGGAACGTCTTCTTGAAGAAGCGGGTTACGGTAAAGACAACCCACTTAAATTCAACCTGCTTTACAACACTTCAGAGAACCACAAGAAGATTGCTGTAGCGCTAGGTTCTATGTGGAAGAAAACACTGGGTCTTTCTGTAACACTTGAGAACCAAGAGTGGAAAACGTACCTATCTTCTAAAGATTCTGGTGACTTCGAAGTAGCACGTGCTGGTTGGTGTGGTGACTACAATGAAGCGTCTTCGTTCCTAACGCTAATGAAGAGTAACAACACTACCGGTGGTGTTCACTACGACAGCGCGGCTTACGACCAGATCATCGATAAAGCACTTAACTCAACTTCAGAAGAAGAGCGTAAAGCACTTTACCTAGAAGCTGAGGCGCTAATGGCAAACGACATGCCAATCGCTCCTATCTACCAATACGTTAAATCTCGTCTACTTAACCCGCATGTTGGTGGTTTCCCAATCAACAACGCGGAAGACAAGATCTTCTCGAAAGACCTATACATCAAAGCTCAATAATAAGCTTCGATTCTAAAAAGTTAATATAACTATAACGATACAGGCACTACATGCGCAGGGCGCGCATGTAGCGTCTTTCTAATTTTAATTGTCACAGACTGAAAGAGTGAGTTTATGCTTAAATTCATTATGAAACGGATATTTGAAGCGATTCCAACCATGTTGGTGTTGATCACTATATCTTTCTTTCTCATGCGTTTCGCACCGGGTAACCCGTTTTCAAGCGAACGTCCATTACCGCCAGAAGTTATGGCTAACATCGAAGCTAAATACGGCTTAGATAAACCAGTATTTGAACAATACACCACGTATTTGACAAATATCTTACAAGGTGACTTCGGCCCCTCGTTTAAGTACCAAGATTACACAGTAAATGAGCTGATCGCGGTTGCACTTCCAGTATCTGCGAAGGTAGGTTTCGTTGCCTTTATCTTCACACTATTGATGGGGGTCACTGTCGGGACGATTGCTGCCTTGAAGCACAACACCTGGGTCGACTACACCATAATGTCGACCGCCATGCTCGGGGTGGTAATGCCATCTTTCGTGTTGGCACCGGCGCTTATTTACCTTTTCTCCCTGCACTGGAACATATTCCCAGCAGGTGGTTGGCATGGCGGTACATTCATGTACATCGTGCTGCCTGTTATCGCGATGTCTCTTCTTTACGTAGCAACCTTTGCTCGTATTACTCGCGGTAGCATGATTGAAACGCTAAACAGTAACTTTATCCGAACTGCGCGTGCAAAAGGTCTAAGCTACCGTTATATCATTCTAAAACATGCACTTAAGCCAGCAATGCTACCTGTTGTTTCTTACATGGGACCTGCGTTCGTAGGTATCATCACAGGTTCAGTTGTTGTTGAAACCATCTTCGGCCTACCAGGTATCGGTAAGCTGTTTGTTAACGCCGCGTTTAACCGTGACTACTCGCTAGTAATGGGTGTAACCATCTTGATTGGTTTCCTATTCATCTTGTTCAACGCAATCGTTGATATTTTGCTAGCGCTTATTGACCCGAAAATTCGCTACTAACAGGGACGCATGGTTATGTTGAAGAAAAAAGAAAATTTAGAAGCGATCGAAAAGTTCTCTGAGAGCTTAGAGATTGAAGGTCGTAGTTTGTGGCAGGACGCGCGCATTCGTTTCATGCGAAACAAAGCTGCGATGGTGAGTCTGTTCATTCTTACGCTTATGGTACTGGCAGTTATCTTCTTACCAATGCTGGCTCAGTACACTTATGATGATACTGACTGGTACGCAATGCACGTTGGTCCGAATGCGGATCACTGGTTTGGTACCGATAGCTTAGGTCGTGATTTGTACGTTCGTACTCTTGTCGGTGGCCGCATCTCATTGATGGTTGGTGTGATGGGTGCCTTCGTAGCGGTACTGATTGGTACGCTTTACGGTGCAGCTTCAGGCTTCATCGGCGGTCGTACTGACCGAGTGATGATGCGTATCCTAGAGATCTTGTACGCAGTGCCATTCATGTTCCTAGTAATCGTACTGGTAACGTTCTTTGGTCGTAACATCGTCCTAATCTTCGTTGCTATTGGTGCGATTGCTTGGCTAGATATGGCGCGTATTGTACGTGGTCAAACGTTGAGCCTACGTAGTAAAGAGTTCATTGAAGCTGCACACGTATGTGGTGTAAGCAAATGGAAGATCATTACACGTCACATCGTACCGAACGTACTGGGTATCGTAGCGGTTTACTCTACGTTGCTTATTCCAAGCATGATCCTTACAGAATCATTCTTATCTTTCCTTGGTCTTGGTGTTCAAGAGCCTATGACAAGCTGGGGCGCATTGCTTCAAGAAGGTTCGCAAACAATGGAAGTTGCAATCTGGCAATTGACATTCCCTGCGGCATTCATGGTAGTTACGCTGTTCTGCTTTAACTACGTAGGTGATGGTCTGCGCGACGCGCTTGATCCAAAAGACAGATAACGAAATAGCAATTAAAAGCTATAAAAGATTAAGGAAGCAATAATGAGCTTATTAGATGTCAAAGATCTGCGCGTCGAATTTACCACACAAGATGGTATCGTAACCGCAGTAAACGACTTGAACTTCTCACTTAACCAAGGCGAAACGCTGGGTATTGTTGGTGAGTCGGGTTCAGGTAAATCACAAACGGTATTTGCACTGATGGGGCTGCTGGCTAAGAACGGCATCATCTCAGGCAGTGCAAAGTTTGAAGGCAATGAAATCCTCAACCTGCCTGAAAAAGCGCTGAACAAGGTTCGTGCTGAACAGATCGCAATGATCTTCCAAGATCCAATGACGTCACTGAACCCTTACATGAAAGTAAGTGATCAGTTGATGGAAGTACTTATGCTGCACAAAGGCATGGGTAAAGCAGAGGCGTTTGAAGAATCAGTACGCATGCTTGAAGCGGTTAAAATCCCTGAAGCACGTAAGCGTATCACCATGTACCCACACGAATTTTCTGGCGGTATGCGTCAGCGTGTGATGATCGCAATGGCACTGCTGTGTCGTCCTAAATTACTTATCGCTGATGAACCAACAACGGCACTGGATGTAACCATTCAAGCGCAAATCATGGAATTGCTGAACGAACTTAAAGATGAGTTCAATACGGCAATCATCATGATCACCCATGACTTGGGTGTTGTTGCTGGCTCATGTGACAAAGTACTTGTGATGTACGCGGGTCGTACAATGGAGTACGGCACGGTTGATGAAATCTTCTACGAGCCAAGCCACCCATATGCGGAAGGCCTGCTTAAAGCGATTCCTCGTTTGGATACCGAAGGTGAAATTCTACCGACGATTCCAGGTAACCCACCTAACTTACTTCGCCTACCAACAGGTTGTCCTTACCAAGACCGTTGTCACCGTGTAATGGACCGTTGTAAGCAAGAAGCACCGATTTTGCAGCCATTTGCTAAAGACCGTCAGCGTGCTTGTTTTTCAGATTGGGAGACTTGGACAAAATGAGTAAAGAATTACTATTAGATATTAAAGACCTGAAAGTTCACTTTAGCATTGCAGCTAAGTCTGCTTGGCCTTGGGCAAAACCATCAAACCTTAAAGCGGTTGATGGTGTTGATGTTCACCTTTACGAAGGAGAGACTCTGGGTGTAGTAGGTGAGTCTGGTTGTGGTAAGTCGACTTTTGCCCGTGCGATTATCGGCTTGGTTGAAGCGACTGAAGGTCAAGTGATGTGGTTAGGTCAAGACCTAACTAAGATGCAGGAAGTGAAGCGTCGTGAGACTCGTAAAGAGATTCAGATGATCTTCCAAGACCCGCTAGCATCGCTTAACCCACGTATGTCAGTAGGCGATATTATTGCTGAGCCTCTAGAGACTTTCTTCCCTGAACTTTCTAAACAAGAAGTGAAGGACAGAGTTAAAGAGATGATGGCAAAGGTTGGTCTACTACCCAACGTAATCAACCGTTACCCTCATGAATTCTCTGGTGGTCAGTGTCAGCGTATTGGTATTGCACGTGCGCTTATCTTGAAACCTAAGATGATCATCTGTGATGAACCTGTTTCTGCACTGGATGTATCTATCCAAGCTCAAGTAGTTAACCTTCTGAAGGAGCTACAAAAAGAGCTAGGTTTGTCTTTGGTATTCATCGCGCACGATTTGTCGGTTGTTAAACACATCTCTGATCGCGTATTGGTGATGTACCTAGGTAATGCGGTAGAACTTGGCGAATCAGATGCATTGTTCTCTGATCCTAAGCACCCATACACCAAAGCGTTGATGTCTGCAGTTCCAATTCCAGACCCACGCTTAGAGCGCAGCAAAACCATTCAGATGTTGGAAGGTGATCTCCCATCGCCAATCAATCCGCCATCAGGTTGTGTGTTCCGTACTCGTTGCCCACAAGCAACAGAGGCGTGTGCGCAAACTAAGCCAACGATTCAAGGCGATGACGTTCACGCAGTATCTTGCTTGCACGTACAAGTCTAGAGCCTATTTAAAACGGTTCAGCCTGTGACAGGCTTAAGCGCGACTAGTTATTAGAGTCGCGCTTTTTTTGTCTTAGGCTTATTGGTTCGCTCAACAAGCTTCATCAAAATATTCGAACAACTAAGCCAACTTCTTCTAGTTTTGAAAAAGTTGGCTTTTTTTATACTAGAGAAAAGTTTCGATGACAGAGGTTTGGATATGGGTAAGTTAGTTGAAGGTGTTTGGCACGATGTGTGGTACGACACCAAAGAAAGCGGTGGTAAGTTTGTTCGTGAAGATGCGGGCTTTCGTCACTGGATAGAGAACAAACCGGGCGCGCAGTTTGAGCCTGAAAGCGGCCGTTATCACTTATACGTATCATTGGCTTGCCCTTGGGCGCACCGAACCCTTATCTTCCGTGAGCTGAAAGACCTAACCGATCACATTGACGTGACGGTTGTTTGCCCAGACATGATGAGTGAAGGTTGGCAAATGGGGTTACCTGAACCTCTATTTGGCCATACCCGCATGCACCAAATCTACACTCAAGCCAAGCCTGACTACTCGGGTAGAGTAACGGTACCTGTGCTGTGGGATAAGAAAACCAACACCATTGTGAGTAACGAGTCGTCTGAAATCATTCGCATGTTTAACTCAGAGTTTAACGAGCTAACGGGTAACACCGATGATTACTACCCGTGGGAGTTGTCCAAGAAGATTGATGAGTGGAATGATTATATCTACCCAAACATCAACAACGGCGTATACCGAACCGGCTTTGCGACAACACAAGAAGCCTACGAAGAGGCGTATGAAGCGTTATTTGAAGCGTTAGATAAAGTGGATGCGCATCTTAGTGAGAAACGTTATTTAGCGGGAGAGCAGATTACTGAAGCGGATTGGCGGTTGTTCACGACCTTGGTTCGATTCGATGCTGTGTATGTGGGTCACTTCAAGTGTAACAAGCAACGAATTGCGGATTACAAACATATCCAAGGTTATCTAAAAGAGCTCTATCAAATAGAGGGTATTAAAGAGACGACGGATTTCTACCACATCAAGCGCCACTACTATTACAGCCATACGGGTATCAACCCGACTCAAGTGGTGCCTAAAGGGCCTGATCTGGATTTAGATTCGCCTCACGGACGTGGTTAGAATCATTAATTAATCCGCTTTTCTTCAGGCGTAAAAAAACCCTAGATAAACATCTAGGGTTTTTGCTTTCTGAAAAAGAAAATTAGTTAACTACTTTTTCTTCAGCTTGCGCAGCTTGGTCTGCTTGGATAGCCGTTAGAGCTACTGTGTAAACGATATCGTCTACTAGAGCGCCACGAGACAAGTCATTTACTGGCTTGCGCATACCTTGAAGCATTGGACCGATAGATACTAGATCTGCTGAACGCTGTACAGCTTTGTAAGTCGTGTTACCCGTGTTTAAGTCTGGGAATACGAATACTGTCGCTTTACCTGCAACTGGAGAGTTAGGCGCTTTAGAAGCGGCTACGTTTTCCATGATTGCTGCATCGTACTGTAGAGGACCGTCGATCACTAGATCAGGACGCTTCTCTTGAGCAAGTTTCGTTGCTTCACGTACTTTATCTACGTCTGCACCCTTACCAGATTCACCAGTAGAGTAAGAGATCATAGCAACGCGTGGGTCGATACCGAATGCCGCAGCAGAATCTGCAGATTGGATAGCGATTTCAGCAAGCTGTTCAGCTGTTGGATCTGGGTTGATCGCACAGTCACCGTATACAAGAACTTGATCAGGCAGAAGCATGAAGAAGATCGAAGATACGATAGAAGCATCAGGAGCAGTCTTGATGATCTGGAACGGAGGAACGATAGTGTTCGCCGTTGTGTGAACAGCACCAGAAACTAGGCCGTCAACTTCGCCAGCTTCAAGCATCATAGTACCTAGGAATACTGAATCTTCTAGCTTCTCACGAGCAACAACTTCAGTCATACCTTTAGCGCCACGAAGTTCTACTAGACGAGCTACGTAGTTTTCGCGAACTGATGCAGAATCGATGATCTCAACGCCAGCGCCAAGCTCAACACCTTGCTGCGCTGCAACGCGACGGATTTCTTCAGGGTTACCTAGAAGTACACACGTTGCGATACCGCGCTCAGCACAGATAGCCGCAGCTTTAACTGTACGTGGCTCATCACCTTCAGGAAGAACGATGCGCTTAGCCGCTTTACGAGCAAATTCAGTTAGCTGGTAACGGAATGCTGGTGGGCTTAGACGACGGATGCCTTGAGTACCTTCAGATAGAGAATCAATCCAAGGGCCATCAATGTGGCTTGCAACGTGATCGTTAACGAACTCGATACGCTCTTTATCGTCTGCAGGAACTTCTAGGTTGAAGCTCTGTAGGTTTAGAGATGTCTGCCAAGTGTTACCTTGAGCCTTGAAGATCGGTAGACCTGAAGCGAATGCTGGTGCACAAAGGTTAGCAATGCTTTCTGGAATGTCGTAACCGCCAGTAAGCAGGATTGCGCCAATCTCAACACCGTTTTTCGCAGCAAGAGCCGCAGCAACGATAACGTCAGGACGGTCTGCAGAAGTTACTAGCAGTGAGCCTGGTTTGAAGTGCTCAATCATGTGCGGTAGAGAACGTGCACAGAAAGTGATGCTCTTAATACGACGAGTTGAGATTTCACCTTCGTTAACGATTTCAGCGTTAAGGTGCTTAGCCATATCAACCGCACGAGTTGCGATTAGATCGATGCTCCATGGCACGCAGCCAAGAACACGGATAGGGCTAGAGTTGAAGATTTGCATTACTTCAAGGTTCGCTTGCTGAGCGCTGTCTGCATCATCAAAGATTTCAGATAGGTCAGGGCGAGTACGGCCAGCCTCATCAACAGGAGCGTTAAGCTTGTTGATGATTACGCCTTTGATGTTTTTGTTCTTAGTACCGCCGAAGTTAGAACATGCTACTTCTATACGCTCTTTAAGCTGCGTAGGGTTGTCAGTACCAGGAGTCGCAACGAATACGATCTCCGCGCCAAGTGTTTTTGCGATTTCCGCGTTCACTTGGTTAGCAAATGGGTGCTTACGAGTAGGTACTAGACCTTCGATTAGCGTAACTTCTGCGTCTTTGTTGATCTTGTTGTATTGCTCAACAACAGACTCAAGAAGCTCGTCCATTTTTTCGCTACCGATCAAAGCTTCAGCTTTAGTCATTGCGATTGGCTCACCAATCTTAATGTCGCTGTTTGCGCTGATGATAGTAGACGTTAGATCTGGTTGGTTACCACCGCTGCGAGGCTGAGCGATTGGCTTGTAGAAAGAAACACTTACGCCCTTACGCTCCATAGCGCGAAGAACACCCATGCTAACACTAGTAAGACCAACACCAGCGCTTGTAGGGATAAGCATAATAGTACGTGACATTGACGAACACCTTTGACTATTGGAAATAAAAAAAGCTCAACTGCTATTCCCACCGATATTTAAATTGGGGTAGGAATAGAAGTTGAGCCCCATTTTCTTGATATGAAAAACTGACTAGCTTCGAATGAAGCTAGTCAGGAAAATCAATTAAAGACCTGCTAGTTTCGCAGTGTCTTCAGCAATTACTAGCTCTTCGTTAGTAGAGATAACCATTGCAGGGATACGGCTGTTAGCTGTAGTGATAGTACCTTCGCCGCCGAAACGAGCTTTAAGGTTAGCTTCACCGTCAACTTCGATGCCGAAGATGCCTAGGCGGTTAAGAACCATTTCACGGATTGGGCCAGAGTTCTCGCCGATGCCGCCAGTGAAAGTGATTGCGTCTAGACGACCTTCTAGAGTTGCAGTGTAGCCAGCAACGTACTTAGCTAGACGGTGACAGAACACGTCCATTGCACGAGTTGCTTCTTCTTTCTCACCGTAGTTGTCTTCAACGAAACGACAGTCAGAAGTCACTTCAGTTAGACCCGCTAGGCCAGACTCTTTAGTTAGCATGTTGTTGATTTCTTCAACAGAGTAACCAAGAGCGTCGTGTAGGTGGAAGATGATCGCAGGATCTAGGTCACCACAACGAGTACCCATTACTAGACCTTCAAGAGGAGTAAGACCCATAGAAGTATCTACAGATTGACCGTTCTTGATAGCACATACAGAAGCGCCGTTACCTAGGTGACAGTTGATGATGTTAACTTCTTCAACTGGCTTGTTTAGTAGGCCTGCAACTTCACGAGTGATGAATAGGTGAGAGGTACCGTGCATGCCGTAACGACGGATGCCGTGCTCTTTGTACAGGTTGTACGGTAGAGCGTATAGGTAAGACTCAGAAGGCATTGTTTGGTGGAACGCAGTGTCAAAAACAGCAACGTTTTGTAGACCAGGGAAGTTCTGTTGAGCTGCTTCGATACCGATAAGGTGAGCTGGGTTGTGAAGAGGTGCGAAAGTCGCAGCATCTTGAATACCCTTAAGAACTTCATCAGTGATAAGTGCAGAAGAAGTGAACTGCTCGCCACCGTGTACGATACGGTGACCGATAGCGCCAAGGTTAGCTTTAAGCTCAGGCTTAGAAGCAAGAATAGTTTCTACCATGAAAGATAGTGCTTCTACGTGAGCTGCGCCCGCGCCTAGTTGTGCTTCATGCTTGCCATCAAGTTTCCACTTCATACGAGCTTCTGGAAGACCTAGACACTCAGCAAGACCAGTTAGGTGCTCTGCACCTGTTTCTGCATCAACAACAGCGAATTTAAGAGAAGAACTACCACAGTTTAAAACTAAAACTAGCTTAGACATTAATGACTACCTGTTTATTTTTCTGATCGAAATCAGTTAAGGATGAAAATTAATCTCAAGAATAGTCGAAGCACATAGGCTTGCGTACTAACCTTGGTCAAAAAAACGTTAATTTCCGTATAAAGTGAAAGCGCTCTTTATCAAAAAGAGGCTTGTGCATTCCTTGCAGAAGTCTTCCCAAAGTTGCTTAAATTGTAAATAAGGGCAACAATGAGATTGAGGTCTGCAAATAATAGCGATATTGTGCAAATATAACAAAAAAATTTGAAAGAATATTATTTTTCGTCAAATTTTTGTGTTTTTAGTTGATGGTTTCAACTTTTTTTTAATGGGAGACTCATATGAGCAATAGAGTTGGTTTAGCTAGTAGTTTAAAAGATGGCCAAAAGTACATGGATCTCTGGCCCGTCCGAAAAGAGTTAAACGCGATCTTCCCAGAACAGCGCATTATTAAAGCGACGCGTTTTGGCGTGAAAGTGATGCCTGCGATTGCCGCTATTAGTGTTCTTACACAAATGGTTTTTAATAATTACCAAGCGATGCCACAGGCTGTGGTTATGGCTTTGTTTGCAATCAGCTTGCCGCTTCAAGGCATGTGGTGGTTGGGCAATCGCTCAAATACACAACTTCCGCCGGCGCTAGTATCGTGGTACCGCGAACTGCATGAAAAGATCACTGAAACGGGTTTTGCGTTAGAGCCTATGAAGCCGCGCCCTCGCTATAAAGAATTGGCAATCATTTTAAATCGTGCCTTTCGTCAGTTAGATAAATCCTCAATGGAGCGTTGGTTCTAAAGAATCCCAGCTCTCCCTCTTGTCTGAGAACAACTATTCATCTTCTATAGCTTGTTCTCAGATTTGCTCCTCTTTTTGTTACCTCGCTTACTTTCCGTTTAGCTTACCTGTCCTTATTCACTTGGTTTCTTACCTTCCTCCGAAGTCAATATAACCTTTCTCACATAACTCGAGCCTTGTTGCATTTTTGTTAAATATCACTTCAAGTTATCAATGGTTACTGGTAATAATGTCAATAGTGATTTTGATGTTGTTCTCTTTGAGCGAGTAATGACGGGTAGAGCTTGATTCAGGGAGCGATAATGAGTTCTGTAAGAAAGGTATTGGCAGCGGTTTTAAGTTGCTTGATGTTGCTATGGACTGGCAATGCAATGGCAAACGTTGCCAAAGTGTCGGTTTCACAAGTTGTTGACCATCCAGATCTGAATGCGACACGTTTAGGGCTTCTTGAAGGATTGAGAGCCAATGGTTATGAACCCGGTAAGAACTTAGAATTCTCCTATGAAATGGCGAATGGTAACCCGGCTCAGGCAGCCAAGATTGCCAGAGAGCTCGTCAGTGAAAATCCACATGTACTTGTTGGTATCGCGACACCGACTTCACAAGCCTTAGTGTCGGCGACTCGCTCGATTCCTATCGTGTTTACCGCGGTTACGGATCCTATCGGCGCTAGGCTCGTTAAACAATTAGAAAAGCCGGGGCGTAATGTCACGGGGCTTTCTGACTTATCTCCGATCACTCAGCATGTGTCATTAATCAAAGAACTGCTCCCTGAAGCTAATTCAATCGGTGTAGTTTACAACCCAGCAGAAGCAAATGCCGTTGCGTTAGTTGGGTTATTGAGAAAGGCAACTCGAGATTTCGGTTATACACTTCACACCGAAAAAGCGCTGACTGTTGACGATGTCGAAGCAAAAGCAGAATCCATTGCTAAGAAGTCCGATGTTATCTATGCCTTGACCGATAATACGGTTGCAAGCGGCATGGAGGGTCTTATCAAAGCGGCTAACCATGCAGATACGCCAGTCGTCGCAGGCGCCACATCTTATGTCGGAAAGGGAGCGATTGCTGGTTTAGGTCTAGATTATTATGATGTTGGGGTTCAGACCGCGGATTATGTCGCAGCCATTCTGGAAGGACAGAAGCCCGGGAAGTTGAGTGTCAAAACTGCGCAGAGCTCTCAGCTGGTGGTCAACCTAGATGCTGCTCGTGAGCTTGGCGTGACAGTGCCTCAATCTGTGATTGAGCGTGCGGTCATTAGCCGGTGAATTGAGTTTGGTGTTAGGTGAGCTAATAGGCCATAAGTCATATTATTAACAGCATTGAAATGGGCTCAGATAACAAACTCACCTGCTCTATATGTTGGCGCTTCTCTATTTTATTCATTTGTAAGCGGTTATTTGACCGTTAGGTGTGTCGTTAATATCAATTTACATTATTTTACGTCGAGCGAATTGCCGATTAATGTAATAATATTAATGGGGAGAATGAAAATAGCTGAACGCTAAGAGCACATTATATGAAAGTAAATAGGCACTTTAGCCTAACCTTTGTTTTCGGGTTTCCCGCTGTGATCGCCGCGATGTTACTTGGCCTAATAGGAAAGAATCATTTTGACGCGGTAGAAAAAGATATCAGTAGTGAGTTTCATCGTATTGAAGATGTGTTCAAAAGAACCACAAAAGTGGCGACAGCCCTAGACTACAGCTTCTCCAACTATTATAAATCAGGAAACCCTCTCTTTCTTGATCACAACAAACATGTTGTGGATGGTCTTTGCCAAATCTGGCCTATTGATGTATTGCTACTTGCCGACGGTAAAACCTCAGACATTCCCTCTGTCGATATCGACTATATGCTAATTGGTCAAGAGTCTCTTTGTTCTGAAAGCAGTGATAGTTATAAGAGCGCGTCAGAAAAAATAGCGTTAGCTCCTATTCTTTCATTTTTATCCCAGCTTGATGAATACCATGCCGGCGTGCACTTTATTGATACGAGCGGCTATGTGATCTCTTCACCTGAAGGTTTTGCCAAAGGGCTGAGCAAAGAGTTACTCTCGACCATAAAGAGTCGTCCTTATTGGCAGAAAACAGCCAACAACCCTGACCAACTTACCCTTTCAGGCCCTGGTTATCGTTTTGATTCCCTTGACCGTATAATCAGTATGACGATCCCTGTATTCCATAAAGGCGTTCACCAAGGGATGCTGTCGGTGGATATTAATGCTGACAAGCTGCTCGCAAACTCGAATGAGCATCTTGCAGGTCGGATCGATATCATTGATACCACTTTAGCGACTCCGGTAGATTCTGCGGCTTTTTATCACGAGATCAAACTGGATGGTGTCTCGTCTCACCATGCGATGTATTACAAATTAGACATCGCGAAAGAGGTTGAGCACTTTTTCGTCTACGAGAAAGACAGTCTTATTGTTGCCATCATTGTGTATCTGTTCTCAGTAACCATCTTCTTCTACGTCAATTCCAATATTGAACGTGGTTACTTCAAAGATCTCGCAGCCAAAGACCCTATGACAGGGTTATTGAATCGTCGTGGCTTAGAAGCGTTCTGGCGTAGTGTAGAGCACGATCAACTGTTTGCATTAACCGTCTTCGATATTGATGATTTTAAGTCAATTAACGACACCTACGGCCACGATAAGGGGGATGATGTGATTCGTTATATGTCGCGTCAGATCAGCAACAGTATTCGAAGCAGTGACGTTGCTGCACGGTTTGGCGGTGAAGAGTTTGTCGTTTATATGAAAGGCGAAGATCGTGAAACTTTGATGAGAACATTAGAGCGAGTGAAGAATGCGATTTGTTCCACTTCAGCCGACATTATTCCAAATGGATTTACGGTGTCTGGCGGTGTCTGCATTGTTGAAACTGAGCAAAGTAAACTTAACTTCGATGAGATATTTAAGTACGCCGATGAAAAGCTGTACGTGGCTAAGACGACGGGCAAAGACCGTCTTAAATTTTAACCACGTTATTGAATCGATGCTTTGTATGAAAATGAAAATGAAAATGAAAGAGGGAAGAGCGAACGTGTCTACCAAGCAAAGCTTATTTGCACCGGTAAACACGTTTGTAGCGTTGGGTATTTAACCCTAAACATAATCTTAAACAGGTTGGCGGCGTTCTTCTTGATAACGCTGAAGGCGTTCTACAATCGGTGGCGCCTTTTTGAAAGTACGAATTTCTTTAAACAGTTCGTTCGCTTCAGGGTAGCCTTTACTTAGATAAACAAACCACTGCTTCACTCTATTGGGGTAGTACATGCCTTTGTCCCCTTTAATTTGAAACTCTGAATAGCGCAGCAAAAGTTCAATGACTTTATCCCACGGCATTTTCTGGTGGTTGTGCTTAACGACGTTACCAAGGTTTGGAATATTGAAAGCACCACGGCAGACCATTAATGAATCGA
Source organism: Vibrio sp. 10N.247.311.13 (assembly GCF_041467595.1). Lineage (NCBI taxonomy): Bacteria > Pseudomonadati > Pseudomonadota > Gammaproteobacteria > Vibrionales > Vibrionaceae > Vibrio > Vibrio sp. 10N.247.311.13. Next base: position 51,201 of record NZ_JBFSUX010000015.1, read on the forward strand.
CGCCTGTTGCTTCTATGCAATCTTGACCATCTTGATAGTTCCAGATCTCCCCATTAGCAATTAACGGCAGAGATGTTTTTTCTCTTATTTGATTGATGAAGTCCCATTTGATTTCGCTGGCTTTATAGCCGCCAACTTTGGTTCTTGCATGCACGGTGAGTTCGTCAGCTTTGGCTTGTTCTATGGCATCGACGATTTCAAAGCACTCTTCCGGATGCTCCCAACCTAATCGAATCTTTGCGGACACAGGAATGTGTGCCGGTACCGCTTCTCGACAGGCGTTCACCACTTGATAGATGAGCTCTGGCTCTTTTAGCAATGAAGCGCCACCATTACTTTTGTTGACCGCTTTTGCTGGGCAACCAAAATTAAGATCGATCCCTTTCGCGCCTAAGCTAGCAGCTTGAAAAGCATTCTCGGCCATCCAATTTGGGTGTTGCCCTAGAAGTTGGAGATGGATTGGCACACCAGCCATGGTCTGAGAGCCTTGATGTAGCTCAGGGCAAATACGGTGGAACACATGCGGGGGAAGAAGTTGATCTACGACGCGCACAAACTCTGTCACACAGAGATCGTAATCATTAATCTCTGTGAGAATTTCACGCATTAGGTGGTCTAGAACGCCCTCCATAGGGCCAAGTATTACGCGCATGTTGCTTTACCAAAACTGAATGAACCGAATAATTCGAGGCGTGATTGTACGGTGTGCTTACAGAATTGTCACTATGAGTGTGGTGCATGTCTTAATGATGGTTTCGTCTCTTAATAGCGACATCTTTGGGAGGATGGCGTTATAATATCGAAAATGCCCAATATCCAGAGCTTTCATGACATATCAATTATTAAGCCTACCAGAATCAATCACTGACATTACTCCGCAGTTTATGGAAGGTGCAATCCTTGCCTCTAACTTAGCGACCAAACCACTCGATCCAGAAGAGTGGCTGGTTATCGTTGCGCCTGAAGCGGGTAAAGAGCTGGTAACAACGGTGACAGAACAGATTAATCGCCAGCACAACCTGATTCAGCGTAATGAATACCTATTAACAGACGTACTGGCTGAAGGTGACTTTAACGAACAGTTCGCTGATTTTTCTGAAGGCTTCATGATGGTTTGGCCAACAGTGGAAGAGCAGTGGCAGAGCGTGACAGTCGCGGATGGTACTCTGCGCATGTTGCAAGCGCTCTTAACCACCTTGATGCTTGCGATTGATGAAGAGCAAACTCAACAACAAATGATCGCTGCAGGGCTTACTAACCCACCATCGCTTGCCGATTTAGTGGGTCAAGTCGATCTGATGATCTCAGAAGTGGCAATGGCAGCGGATGAAGCTATGTTGGGCAATAAGTCCCAGAGCGTGAACCCGTTTAAAGACATTGGTCGAAACGACCTTTGCCCTTGTGAAAGCGGCAAGAAGTTTAAACAATGCTGCGGTAAAAGCAGCTAATCACGGCTTGTTGAGCAACTTAGTTTGTGTGAATAACAGACTCTCTTAATATGTTCAAAAGCTTAAGTAATAAAAAAGTCGACCTCGTGGTCGACTTTTTTGTTGTCCAAGTGTCAACGGCTTACTGCAAGTCCTTTTTCGACTTCACAAATTGAGAAATAACCACAATACCGAAAGCAACCAAGTTACCTGCAAAGATAATTACTAGCCACTGAGGCATAGAAAGATCGAAGAACTGCCACACAACCTTGCTGCAATCGCCGTAAGCCTCAAACATCCACGGAGCCCATTGGTTTAAAGGCGCCCAGCTAGGGAAGGTTACGAATAAGTCGCAGGTTGCGAAAGGGGACGGATTGAACTGGTAATCGACGTGCTCTAAAGCAAGCATCAAACCTTTGTATGCGCCAAATCCCCAGCTAGCAAGGCCTAACCAGCGTGATATTGGGTTATTCGGGGCAATCGCACCAATCATGGCGGCAACACCGATAGCGAGCATAGCAACGCGCTCATAGATACACATCACGCAAGGACCAAGCATCATCACGTGTTGGAAGAAGAGAGCGCACGCTTCAAAAAAGACAATAAAAGCCAGCAGTAAAAGCCAAGATAAACGTCCCTTAGAGAAGTCTTTGATCATTGCTAAAAAGTTCACGAATTGAATCCTGTCTATAAAATAAAAAAGCCCTGATTACTCAGAGCTTTTTATCTTGGATAAGTTTCCTAATCAACTAATATTTTTGATTAGTTAGTTATAGTTATTTTGGTTTGCGACACAGTGTTTAGCTTAGTGACCACCAGAGATAACTGGAGCAACGACTTCACCAGTGCGTTGAATGATCCAACCTGCGTCGTAGAACCATGCTGTCATTGGCTCTACGAAGAACACAATGCCTGCTAGGCCAACCAGTGCCAATACGATGGTGTATGGCAACGCCATGATAACCATGCGACCGTAAGACAATCTAATTAACGGAGCAAGTGCTGATGTTAATAGGAATAGGAATGCAGCCTGGCCGTTTGGCGTTGCAACAGAAGGTAGGTTAGTACCAGTGTTGATAGCAACAGCAAGTAGGTCGAACTGATCACGAGTGATGATGCCTTCAACCAGTGCAGTTTTCACTTCGTTAATGTAAACCGTACCGACGAACACGTTATCTGAAACCATCGACAAAATACCGTTGGCAATATAGAAGAGTGCGAGCTGTGCGCCTTTATCTTCAACGTGAAGTACTGCATCGATGACTGGCTTAAATAGAGCTTGGTCGATGATCACAGCAACAACAGCGAAGAAAACGGCAAGAAGTGCAGTAAATGGCAGCGCTTCTTCAAAGGCTTTACCCATAGAGTGTTCTTCAATAACACCCGTAAATGCTGTAGCTAAGATGATCACAGACAGGCCAATCAAACCTACTTCAGCAACGTGAAGTGCAAGGCCGACGATAAGCCAAACTGCGATTGCACTTTGAACCCATAGTTTTGCTACGTCTTGCTTTGTGCGGTTTGCACGTTCTTTGTTGTCAAACTCAACTAAGATTTGGCGAACATTCATTGGTAGTTGAGCACCGTAACCAAACACTTTGAATTTCTCGACAAGTGTACAAGTTAAAATACCGCAGAAGAAAACAGGTAGTGTTACTGGCAGCATACGGATGATAAATTCACCGAACTCCCAACCTGCTTGCTTAGCAATTACCAAGTTTTGTGGTTCTCCTACCATGGTCATTACACCACCCAGTGCTGTACCCACACCAGCGTGCATTAGCAGTGAACGTAGGAAAGCACGGTAGTTTTCTAGGTCATCACGAGTTAGCTCTGAGATCTCTTCATCATGAGTATGATCGTGCGAAGACGTTGTGCCCTTGCCTGATGCAACCTTGTGGTAGATAGAGTAGAAGCCGACCGCAACGCTAATAACTACGGCGATTACTGTTAGTGCATCTAGGAATGCTGATAAGAAAGCGGCAGCAACACAGAAGGCAACGGAGAGTAAAATTTTAGATTGGATGCCAAGCAAGATCTTCGTGAAAATGAACAAAAGCAGTTCTTTCATGAAGTAAATGCCAGCAACCATGAATACGAGCAAGAGTAATACAGGAAGGTTTGCTTGCAGCTCGTGATAAACCATTTCTGGTTTGGTCATGCCAATGGCGACTGCTTGAATAGCTAATAGACCACCCGGTTGAAGTGGGTAGCATTTGAGAGCCATAGCTAGAGTGAAAATAAACTCAACCACCAATAGCCAGCCCGCAACAAATGGGTCAACTAGGAAGAAAACAAACGGGTTGATGATTAAAAAGGAAATGATGGCAAGTTTATACCAATCAGGAGCTTTACCAAGGAAGTTCTTGATAAAAGCGTTTCCGAGAGACATCGGCATGTTAATACTCTTTTATGTTGATTATGAATAGACAAGCAATACAACATTTTGAGAATCGAGCTATAGAAATTGTTAAAAACTATGACTAACAGTGACTTAGAAAAACTACATTCCATGTAATGTTCTGTGGTCTTGCCAAGTCACTCCCTTAGAAACTCAAGCACTGCTTATTTTTGAGCGCAACTTTACTCTTAGATAACATTTAGTCAACAGGAAAAGCCCTGTAGCCCTAAAAATACCTCTTTTTTGTTGAGAAACGCGATCAAAGTAGCGCAAGCATACCACTTAAAATGTGATAAAAACCGACTAGAATCAATATTTCAGCGAAATGATTGAAAATTACAGAATAACGACGGCTTATATATGATTATTACAACTTAATATTGCAAATTAATAGCTTTAAAAATATGACCAATCCCATTGATTTTAAAGAAAAATTGTTGTGTTAACGGTTTGTTTAAATGGTGGTTTAGAGTCGCTTGCTTTACAAACCTGAGGTGCAAACGTGTGCTGAACTTTAGAGTTATAACTCTAACGGTGTTTAGGGTGAGTAAAATTTTTGAGGGTGTTTCCGCTAGGTGTGAACTAGTGGTATGATGAGTAAATTAGAACAGAATAATTAAATTGGATTGAAGTGTAGATGGTCATTAAGGCGAAGAGCCCGGCAGGATTTGCAGAGAAGTATATCATTGAAAGTATTTGGAATGGCCGTTTCCCTCCAGGTTCTATCTTGCCCGCAGAGCGTGAGCTTTCTGAGCTGATTGGTGTTACACGTACTACGCTTCGTGAAGTACTACAACGTCTTGCTCGTGATGGTTGGTTGACAATCCAACATGGCAAACCAACTAAAGTTAACCAGTTTATGGAAACCTCAGGTCTTCATATCCTTGATACGCTAATGACGTTGGACGTTGATAACGCAAGCAAAATGGTAGAAGACCTGCTTGCTGCTCGTACTAATATCAGCCCGATCTTTATGCGTTATGCATTCAAAGCAAACAAAGAAGCTTCAGAGCGTACTATCAGTAACGTGATTGAATCTTGTGAAGCGCTACTTGCGGCACCAACTTGGGATGAGTTCCTAGAATCGTCGCCATACGCTGACAAGATCAAACAAGCGGTAAAAGAAGATTCAGAAAAAGATGAAGCGAAACGTCAGACGATCTTAATCGCGAAGACTTTCAACTTCTATGATTACATGCTTTTCCAACGTTTGGCATTCCACTCAGGCAACCAGATTTACGGCCTGATCTTTAACGGTGTGCGTAAACTTTATGACCGTATCGGTAGCTACTACTTCTCTAACCCAGAAGCACGACGTTTAGCGATGGACTTTTATAAAGAGTTGTTCATTATCTGTGAAAGTGGCGAGCGCGAAACTTTGCCATTAGTGATTCGTAACTACGGTATCGCAAGTGCACAAGTTTGGAATGAAATGAAAACGACATTGCCGACGAACTTCACTGAAGACGACAGCTAAGGCATAGGTTTACTATTGTTGTTCCTGTTTAGTCAGTGACGTAAAGAAAACGAAAAAGCGGCGAGATAATTCAATTATCTTGCCGCTTTTTATTTATCTGTCGTTACTAGAAAATTATCAGTGGGTCAGTTACTTACCTATGACGAGTAATTTATCTATGTGTAGCAACTTAAAATTTATCTAGGAGTAGTAACTTAACCCGCAAACTCTTCTGAGTCTGGACGGTTGGTAAATTGCACACCGTTTAGAAAATCGCAAAGTAGTTGGTCTTCACACACTTTGTAGTTTTTGTTTTCTGGCTTGCGGAAGTAAGCGCCGATTTCGTACTTGCTCAAGCTAATGCCAACCACTTCTAGTACGTCCAAAACATCTTCTGCTTTCATGTTTAATGCGATACGAAGCTTCATGAAGATCATGTTGTTCGTCAGTGCAACTTCAGGTTTAGGTTGCTCGCCTTCTTTTTTGCCACGCTTAAGGTTGATGAAACCATTTAGGAATACCGCTAACTCTTTATCTTTCATCTTAGAGCATGACTTGTCGTTGTCATCTTTTAGCCAGTTAATCACTTGGTCATGAGCAACAGTCACATCAGCTTGTTCGATAGCTTTGATGATTTGTGCATTTTTAAGGTTTAGTGCGTGTTGAATACGACGCAAGATTTCGTTGTTAGTCACTGGGGATTCCTAAAAAGGGTTTTAGAGTAAAGAGGTGTTGGTTTAGCCTATTTTTGTCGACGAACCAATTTCTACTCTACATAGCATAGTTGACGGCGACTCTAACAGAGAACGCTAATTTTCGGTAGATATAAAAAATCCCCAATGCTGATTAACTCTTTCAAGTCAAAAATGCATTAGGGATTTAGTGATGGGTGCTTGTTATCTGACTGGAGTCAGAATTACATTACACGCATACCAGGTTGAGCACCTTCGTGTGGCTCAAGGATCCATAGGTCGCTGCCGCCAGGGCCCGCTGCTAGGATCATGCCTTCAGACATACCAAACTTCATCTTACGAGGTTTTAGGTTTGCTACCATTACAGTTAGCTTGCCTTCTAGCTCTTCAGGTTTGTATGCTGATTTGATACCAGAGAATACTTGGCGAGTCTCACCACCGATGTCTAGTTGGAACTTCAGTAGTTTGTTCGCTTTTGGTACTTCTTCACAAGAGATGATACGAGCGATACGCATGTCTACTGCTGCAAAGGCATCGAACTCAATCTCGTCTGCGATTGGCTCTTTGTCTAGCTCAGTTTGGCTTGCTTGCTCTTTTTCAGTTTCTGCTTTTTCTTTCGCTGCTGCTTCAGCGGCTGCATCTTCTTTAGAAGACTCAACCATTGCTTCCACTTTCTTAGGGTCAATGCGGTTGAATAGCGCTTTGAACTTAGTGATCTCGTGATCAGTTAGCGGAGTAGCAATCGCTTCCCACGTTAGCTCTTCGTTTAGGAAAGCTTCAGTGCGAGCTGCAAGCTCTGGCATCACTGGTTTCAGGTAAGCCATCAGTACGCGGAATAGGTTAATACCTACAGAAGAAACTTGTTGAAGCTCAGCTTCTTTGCCTTCTTCTTTTGCAAGAACCCAAGGTGCTTTTTCGTCGATGTACTGGTTAGCTTTATCCGCTAGTGTAGTGATTTCACGGATAGCACGGCTGAATTCACGAGTTTCGTATAGCTCACCGATACGCTCAGCAGCAGCAACGAATTCGTTGTATAGCTCAGGCTCTGCAAATTCAGCAGCTAGCTTGCCTTCAAAACGCTTAGTAATGAAGCCAGCGTTACGAGAAGCTAGGTTAACAATCTTGTTTACTACGTCAGCGTTTACACGTTGAGTGAAGTCTTCAAGGTTAAGATCTAAGTCATCGATGCGGCTGTTTAGTTTCGCAGCGTAGTAGTAACGTAGACACTCAGGGTCTAGGTGGTTTAGGTACGTGCTTGCTTTGATGAATGTGCCTTTCGACTTAGACATCTTCGCACCGTTCACTGTTACGTAGCCGTGTACGAATACGTTGTTTGGCTTACGGAAACCTGCGCCGTCTAGCATTGCTGGCCAGAATAGGCTGTGGAAGTAAACAATGTCTTTACCGATGAAGTGGTAAAGCTCAGTTGTGCTGTCTTTCTTCCAGTATTCATCGAAGTTTAGATCGTCACGTTTGTCACATAGGTTCTTGAAAGAAGCCATGTAGCCAACAGGTGCGTCTAGCCATACGTAGAAGAACTTGTCTTTTTCGCCTGGGATTTCAAAGCCGAAGTAAGGTGCATCACGTGAGATATCCCACTGTTGCAGACCAGACTCAAACCATTCCTGCATTTTGTTTGCAGTTTCATTCTGTAGAGAGCCAGAACGAGTCCACTCTTTAAGCATGCTTTCGAACTGAGGTAGGTCGAAGAAGAAGTGCTCAGAGTCTTTCATTACTGGAGTTGCGCCAGAAACCGCTGATTTAGGGTTAATTAGCTCAGTTGGGCTGTATGTCTCACCACAGTTATCACAGTTATCACCATACTGGTCTTCTGCTTTACACTTAGGGCAAGTACCTTTTACGAAGCGGTCTGGCAGGAACATCTCTTTCTCAGGATCGAAAAGCTGAGAAATAGTGCGGCTAGAAATGAAGCCGTTCTTTTTAAGTTCTAAGTAGATGTGAGAAGCCAGTTCACGGTTCTCTTCGCTGTGTGTGCTGTGGTAGTTATCAAAGCTGATATCAAAGCCAGCGAAGTCTTTTTGGTGCTCTTCACTAACAGCAGCGATCATCTCTTCTGGCGTGATACCCATCTGTTGAGCTTTAAGCATAATTGGCGTGCCGTGAGCATCGTCAGCACAGATGAAGTTTACAGTGTTGCCACGTAGACGCTGGTATCGAACCCAGATATCAGCTTGGATATGCTCAAGCATATGGCCAAGGTGAATAGAGCCGTTAGCGTACGGAAGCGCACAAGTTACCAAAAGTTGTCTTGGATCAGTTGCCATACTTAATAATTCGCTTTTTTGATAGGTATAAATTTGAGAGGTAATACTACTTTATAACGTGTGATACGCCAAGGTATCAGACTAAGGATTCCCCTAGTTTTTTAGGGGTTCAGTCTTCATCTCGTGGGTGATAGCATAAATAAAAAAAGGAGTCCGAATGCGTAACTTTACTTCTAAGCAAGATTTCTGTTCATGGTTGAATGAGTTCGAGTCACCAATCCTCATCCCAGAGTGGGCGCTACACCAAAATATTGTATCGGTTGATCCGCGTGGATCATTTGTTATCACCTTACCTTTTGCCGCTAATCAGCTTGCGGTTGAATTGGAACAGTGGATTCACTCTCAGATTGAACAACAGCTTGTTAGCGCTTTTCAGTTTGAAGTGAAGGTGAAGCCGTCTGCGTTAGAAACCACGGTTGCGACACCATTGAAGGGGGTGAAGAACATCATCGCCGTGACATCTGCAAAGGGTGGGGTGGGTAAATCGACCACTTCAGTCAACCTTGCTTTGGCTTTATCTAAGTCTGGTTCAAAAGTGGGTTTGTTGGATGCGGATATCTATGGTCCTTCTGTACCTATGATGCTTGGCCAATTAGATGCGAAACCAGAAGTCCAGAATAACAAGTGGATGATGCCAATCGAAGCGCACGGTATTTTCACTCACTCTATCGGTTATCTTGTGTCGAAAGATGACGCTGCGATTTGGCGCGGTCCAATGGCGGCCAAGGCTTTAGGTCAGCTTGTTAACGAAACCGTATGGCCAGAGTTGGATTATCTAGTTATTGATATGCCACCGGGCACGGGCGATATTCAGCTGACGTTATCGCAACAGATCCCAGTGACCGGGGCTGTAGTGGTGACCACTCCTCAAGATTTGGCGCTAGCGGATGCACGTAAAGGCGTAGCGATGTTTGATAAGGTGAGTGTGCCAGTCGCAGGCTTAGTTGAAAACATGAGCTATCATATTTGTAGTCACTGTGGTGAGAAAGAGCATATCTTTGGTGCTGGTGGTGCCGAAGCTATGTCAGAAGAGTTTTACCTCGATATTTTGGCACAGATCCCTCTTCATATTGATGTGCGAGAAGATATCGATGCAGGTTGCCCGACGGTGATTCGTCGTCCAGATAGTGAACATACACGTCACTACTTAGAGCTTGCAGAGAATGTGGCTGCGAAGATGTTCTGGACCGGCAAGGCGAGACCAGAAGCGATTAACTTTTCTTTGGTTGAATAGCGAAAGATAATCAAAAAGTTGTGTTAATCATATTGGATTAGATAAATAGCGGTTGGATTTAGGCTGATAGCCATTGGGGTTGTGCAAATAGTTGTAGGCAAGTTATTTGAAAGCAAACGATTGCATTCATTAAATGCATTGATATCATCAATTTGACTGCAATTAGCTAAAATGGCGACTAGAATCTATGTGCTTTAGCCCCTATAATCAGGCGGTTTATCTCTTCCCACCACCAAACCATATCGGGTGCAAAATTAATGTCTGATAATAATCAATGTGTCATCGTAGGTATCGCTGGCGCTTCAGCTTCAGGAAAAAGTCTGATTGCTAGTACAATTTATAATGAATTGCGCGAAAAAGTAGGCGACCATCAAATTGGTGTTATCACGGAAGATTGCTATTACAGCGACCAAAGCCACTTGAGTATGGAAGAGCGTGTTAAAACTAACTACGATCACCCAAATGCACTAGATCATGATCTTTTATGTGAACATCTACAGCAGCTAATGAGTGGCAACGCCGTAGAAGTTCCTGAATACAGCTACACAGAGCACACACGTACTTCTGAAACGACTACACTTACTCCAAAGAAAGTGATCATTTTAGAGGGTATTCTGCTTCTAACAGACCCGCGTCTTCGTAAACTAATGCACGCAAGTGTGTTTATGGATACACCATTAGACATCTGTCTATTACGCCGTGTTAAGCGTGATGTAGAAGAGCGTGGTCGTACAATGGACACTGTACTTAAGCAATACCAAGAAACAGTACGTCCAATGTTCATGCAGTTTATCGAGCCTTCAAAACAACATGCAGACATCATCGTTCCTCGTGGTGGTAAAAACCGTATTGCGATTGATGTGCTAAAAGCGCACATTGCGAAGTTGTTGAAGTCTTAATCGAATAAAATTTTGCCTAAGTGACTCACTTAGCTTTATTTTTTACCGAATCAGTGGCACTTTTATAGTGCCACTTTCTTTTGGAATCTAAGCAAGGAATATGCGGATGAAGAAACTACTCATTTTCATAGCTGTACCAGTGTTTGTTGTCGTTGCAGCAATTCTGGCACTAGTGCTGTTAGTGAATCCCAACCAATTTAAGCCATTAATTGTCGAACAAGCCCAAAAACACACAGGCCTAGAGCTAGTGATCGAGGGTGATATCAGCTGGCAATTCTTCCCATCCATTGGCTTTGAACTTGGTCAAACTGAATTACGCAACCCTGAAGGTTTTACGCAACCTAACCTATTTAAGGTTGATACCGTTGGCGTTGACGTTTCGGTTACTCCGCTATTTAGCAACCAACTAGAGATCGGCAACATTACTCTAGATGGTGCAGAATTCTATTTAGAAACGCTTAAAGATGGTCGCAAGAACATTGATGCACTAACGCAAGCGTCAGCGCCTCAAGAATCTGAGCCTGCAGCAGGCACAAGTTCTGAATCAGCGCCTGCCCCTCAAGAGCAAACTACCACAGACGCATCGGGTTGGACGATCAACCTTGCAGGCGTAACTGTATCAAACGCATTGTTTGAAATGGACGACAAGCAAGCGGGTTCATTCACTAAGCTATACGATGTGTCTTTGAATCTTTCTGAGTTTGCCGTTGATACATGGACAACCGCGACATTTGCGGCTTCTGGTGAGAACAATCAACAGAAGTTCTCTGCACAAGGCAGTGCAGAATTCAAATTAGCTGAAGGCTTTGCAAGTTACGCACTTCGTAATATCGACTTAAACGCTAAGTTCAATGATCCAGCGACGTCGATTGAGTCAGCAAAAATTGGCTTGAATACGTTTGAGTTCGATAAGGTAAACCAACTGACTTACGCTGTAATCGGTAATGCAGCTGGCCTTGACCTTGATCTTAAAGGTGGCGGTGAACTTACTGTTGATAGCGCGATTTCAAAAGTAACGCTGAACAAGTTAACGTTAGACTCAACATTCAAAGGCGACACGCTTCCTCAGTCTCCAATGAAAGTCGACATGCTGTCTGACTTAAGCTTCGATCTTAACAAGAGCCACCTGAGCTTTGTGTTAGAGAAGCTACAAGCTAACGCTATTGCATTAGACGGTAAAGCAGACGTAATCCTATCTGAAATACCAAAGGTTCGTTTCTCTCTTCATAGCCCGAATATTGATTTAGATGAATTCTTAGGCTTAGGCAATACAACAGAAACAGCGAGCACAGCGCCTTCTGGTTCTGCTGGTGGTTCAACGTCAAGTTCTGGTAGTTCAGATCCAGCTAAAGAAGTGGAACCTGATCTGTCGGCTCTGAAAACGTTAGACGTGAAAGGTGACATCACGATTGATAAGTTCAAGGCGAACAACGCGAAGATGCAGAATGTTAAAACCGCATTTTCGGTTAACCGTGGTATCGCAGAGCTAACCTCATTCACCTCGAATCTTTACCAAGGTTCTATTTCTGCTACTGCAAAGTTAGACGCTCGTAAAACACCAGCGACTTACACGGCTAAGAAGAAAATCAAAGGCGTGAAAGTACAACCGTTACTGGTTGATGTTGCAGATAACGATATGCTGGAAGGTACCGGTAATATTGATGTCAACGTGAAAGGTAAGAGTCTAACTCCGACGGGTATCAAGAAAAACCTAGTCGGTACTATCGCGATTAACTTTGAAGATGGTGCAGTTAACGGCATCAACGTAGCTCAACTGATTCGAGAAAACTACGCTAAGATCAAGGGCGAGAAAGTTGAAAGCACAAATGAAGCTCAAAAAACGGACTTCAGTGCAATGAAAGCGACACTGAAGGTCGACAAAGGTTGGGTTTCAACGAACGACTTATCGGCACAGTCACCACTGCTACGCGTGACAGGTCAAGGTAAAGCAAACTTCATTAATGAAACGGTCGACTTCCTTGTACGTACATCGATTGTTGGTTCGCTTGAAGGTCAGGGCGGTAAGAACATTGATGACCTGAAAGATGTGACTATCCCAATTAAGGTAACAGGTCAGTGGGCAGCCCCGAAATTTGCACTTGTTTTTGATGATGTATTGAAACAGAAAGCACAGAAAGAAATTGATCGTGGTTTAGAAAAGTTAGACGAAAAGTACGGTGACAAGATCAAAGATGAGAAAACAAGAGACGCAGTAAACGGTCTACTAAAAGGTTTGTTTAACTAGTCTTCATCTCATTTAAAAATGAACAAAGCGCCACTCCTGTTGTAGGAATGGCGCTTTTTATTTTTGGCTCGATAATACTCAAGAGAGATTCCCTATGACACTCGTCCCTCGCTCTAGGGAATGACGATAGGCCGTCGTCCTTTGTTCAAGAGCGTAACGGCCTAGTGGTCGTCATCCTCGAGAGGGAAGAATGACCGAGTCGGGGATCTCTGGTTGAAGGTGATTACCAGTCAACGCCTTGTAGCGCTTTAACACCAGATTCAAAAGCGTGTTTCACATTGCGAACTTCAGATACTGTATCTGCTATCTCAGTAAGAGTACGGTGCGCGCCACGACCTGTAATGATGACAGACTGCATCTTCGGGCGGTTATTCAACGCCTCAACCACTTCATCGAGTTCGATGTAACCGTAGCTAACCATGTAAGTCAGTTCATCAAACAGAATCACATCGATCGACTCATCAGCCAGCATGCGTTGGCACTCTTTCCATACACGCTGCGCAGCTTCAATATCTTGCGCTTTGTTCTGAGTTTCCCAAGTAAAGCCTGTGCCCATGACTTGGAACTCGACATCAAGCTTTTGCAGAACGTTTTTTTCGCCGTTATCCCAGGTACCTTTAACAAACTGAGCAACGGCGCATTTCTTACCATGACCAACTGCACGTGTAATCGTACCAAAACCGGATGTTGATTTACCTTTACCGTTCCCCGTGATGACCAGCAATAGGCCTTTTACTTCTTGTGCTGCAGCGACACGTGCATCGACTTGTTCTTTTACTTTCTGTTGTCTTGCTTTGTGGCGTTGTTCTTTGTTGTCTTCAGTCGACATAACAAATCCTTTTAAGTTGTGATTGCGTCTATCATAGCCTAACTTAACGATAGCAAAAACCATCGGAAGAACAGGTGATTAGGGATGAAAAAGATACTCGTAGTTTGTATGGGGAATATTTGCCGCTCGCCAACAGGTGAAGCGGTGCTAAGGAAGAAAGCGCAACAGCTGGATATTGATGTTGTGGTCGACTCTGCGGGGACGATTGGTTTTCATCAAGGCAACCCGCCAGACTCGCGATCCAAATCTGCAGGAGAGAAGCGAGGCTACAGCTTTAAGGGGATTACTTCTCGTAAAGTGGTAGATAATGACTTCGAAGAATTTGACCTGATACTCGCGGCCGATAGGGCGAATTTAGACGACTTAATGAGCCAATGCCCAGTTCACCTCCAATACAAGCTCGCATTATTTTTGAGTTTTGGAGAGTCACAATATCAAGAGATCCCCGATCCGTATTATGGTGAGGGAAATGGTTTTGAATTGGTGTTGGATTTAATCGAAGAGTCTAGCGAAGCGATACTGCGTTCGATGTAGTGTAGGAACAATGTACGTCGTTTTGTTATCAGCGTAAGGGCTGACCGAGAGGTATAAAAAAGGCCGACATTGAATGTCGGCCTCTCTAAATCTAACTTAAAGCTACAGCTAAGATTACTTAGACATTACTTTGTAGATTGGGTCTTCTGCAACGTTCGCTTCAACTAAGCTACCTGCTTTGTGCAGCATAGCAACACAGTCTTGGCTTAGGTGGCGAAGGTGAAGTGTTTTACCTAGCGCCGCGTAACGGTCAGCAATCGTGTCGATCGCTTCAATTGCAGAGTGGTCAGTCACGCGTGAGTTTGCGAAATCAACGATTACATCTTGTGGATCGTTGTATGCGTCAAACAACTCTAGGAAGTTAGCCGTTGAACCAAAGAAGATTGGGCCGTTAACTTTGTACTCTTTTGAGCCTTCAGCGTTTACTGATGTATCTGCGTAGATGTGTTTAGCATGTTGCCAAGCAAACATTAGCGCAGAAGCGACAACACCAACACCTACTGCCACAGCAAGATCAGTCAGTACTGTTACTACGGTAACAAGAACGATAACGAAGAAGTCTTGTTTAGGAACGCGACGCGCAAGCTTGAAGGTTGCCCATTCAAATGTGCCGATAACAACCATGAACATTACGCCCACAAGTGCTGCTAGAGGAATCATTTCAATCAGTGCAGAACCGAACAGGATGAACATCAGTAGTGCAACTGCGGCGACGATACCTGAAAGACGACCACGACCACCTGAGTTTACGTTGATCATCGATTGACCGATCATCGCACAACCACCCATCGCACCGAATACAGAACACGTTACGTTAGCCATACCTTGACCAACACATTCACGGTTAGATTGACCACGAGTGTTTGTCATTTCGTCTAGTACTGTCAGTGTCAGCAGAGATTCAATCAGGCCGATAGCCGCAAGGATAATTGCGTAAGGCAGGATGATCTGTAGTGTATCTAAAGAAAACGGAACAGCAGGAATTGAGAATGTTGGAAGAGAGCCCGCTAGCGTAGCAGCTTCGTCACCAGACATTGTACGTAGGAAGTCGACAACAGTGCGAGTTTCAAGGTCAAGACCCACAACCAAAGCCGTTACTGTAACAATAGCAACTAATGAAGATGGTACTGCTGTTGTTAGCTTAGGTAGGAAGTGGATGATAGCCATTGTAAGGGCTACTAGACCTAGCATTAGTGTCATTTGACCGCTTGGTAACCAAGTCAACGCACCTGTTACGTCTGGCGCTTTAAATTGACCAAGTTGAGCTAGGAAGATAACAATGGCCAAACCGTTCACGAAACCAATCATTACTGGGTGTGGAACGATACGGATAAATTTACCTAGTTTAAATACACCTGCTGCAATTTGCAGAAGGCCAGCCAGCATAACGGCTGCGAATAGGTATTGAACACCATGGGTTGCCACTAGGCTCACCATTACAACGGCCATTGCGCCGGTTGCGCCAGAAATCATACCTGGACGGCCGCCAAAGACAGAAGTGATTAAACCTACGATGAATGCTGCATAAAGACCAACCATTGGGTCAACGCCAGCAACAAAGGCGAATGCTACAGCTTCAGGTACCAGAGCCAGGGCTACTGTAAGACCTGAAAGCACGTCATTCTTTACAGAGTGCTTTGAAAATTGTGGGAATTCGAACATGTTTGCTCAGCTATGCTTAAGATGGATTTACCGACACGGGTGTATTGCGTAGCCAAACAGTGATGGAAAAGAGCGGCAATAGCGAAGTGTCGAAAAGATAAGTGCGCGAATGCTACCCAAAAATGTGATTAAGTTCAAGGTTGAACCTAACTTTGAGTAATATATCTGTTAATTTTTATTCGATTAGTAGATATGAAAAAGGCTGCTTTAATAAGCAGCCTTTGATTCTATTTACTCGCGATTACCTATCAGTAATCACTAGTAGTTTGGCTTAGTCATCGCCGCGCCAGCTTTGTTCGACGCTGCCTGACTGCCTGCACCTTTCGATACAAAACGTTCAGTGCGGAACGGAGCTGCAATCACTTCAATCTCTTTGATCTCTTGAGGACCAGGAGCTTTAGTCATTGGTGAACCGGCTTGCTTCTTAGCAACAGCTGCCTTTGGTGCCGCTTTAGGAGCTTCTGCTTTAACAACAGGTGCTTCTTCAACTTTTGCACTTTCAGCTTTAGGCGCTTCAGCTTCAACAACTGGTGTTGCTTCTGCTTGCACAGCTTCTGCTACAACAGGCGCTTCAACTTTCGTCGCTTCTGCAATCACTGGAGCTTCAACTTTCGCGGTTTCAACAACCACTGGTGCTTCTTCAACGACTGCAGGAGCTTCAACTACAGCAGGAGTCTCAGCTACTTGAGCTTCAACAGCAGCATCTTCACGACGGATGATAACTTTACCCATTGCAAGCTCTGGACATGCGAAGCCGCCAGTCATTGCTACGTTGCTTTGTTGTGCCGTCTCTAGAGCAACATTCTGCTCTTGAACAGATGTTTGATCTTCAGCTGCTACTTGAACTTCAGCCACTTCAGGCTTTGCCTGCTTGTGGTGAGGTTTTGGAATGAAGCGAGGCATCACTTTACCCATAGCCATCTCTGGAGAAGCTACACCACCTTTACGTAGGCGGAATGGGTTAGGGCGACGATCACGACCGCGACGACGACGTTGACCACTTGCACGTAGGTGACGTGGAGAACGACGGTTACGACGTTGTTTCGGCTCTTCCTGTTCAGTTTGCTCTGCATTCGCTTGAGTTGCTTCTACTTGTTCCGCAACTTTTTGCTCTTGAGCTACTGACTGTTCTTTTGAAACAGATAGTTCTTTAGCAGCAACCTGCTCTTTTGAAGCGTTATCTTCAGCTTGAGCTTGTTGGTCTTTAACACGAACTTGCTTGTTCAGTTTACGACGCTGACGACGCTCTTTAATCTTAGCTGCTTTCGCTTCAGGTTTAGCCTTAGGCGCTTCCGGTTTACCAGCTTGTGCTTCTGCTGCTAGCTGTAGACCTTCTTCTGCTAATTTAGATGGTGCTTGCTCTTCGCGTTGCTTCTGCTCATCACGTGGCTTGTTGCGACGGTCTTGCTTAGGCTTGCGAGGCTGACGAGTTTGCTGTGGAGCTGCTTCTTTTTGCTCTTCAGGCTTCTCATCACGAGCTGGCTTACGGCGGCGTTTGTTGTCACGGTTTTCGTTACGATTGTCACCACGTTCACCACGGTCGTTACGCTGTTCGCCACGCTCACCACGTTGGTTACGACGACGGTTATCGTTACGATCACGGCGTTGACGGTTGCCGTTGTTACGATTGTTTTTAGGTTTTTCTTCTTCTTTCTTCTCTTCTTCTTTTTTCTCTTCTTGAGTTGAAGAGCCAAATAAGAAGCTACCGATAGCTTTGAAGAAACGACCAATTAGGCCTGGTTCTTGAGTCGCTGCTGGTTCAGCTTTCTTCTCTTCTACAGCTTTAGGTGCTGGAGCAGGAGTTGGTGCTGATTGAGCAGGAGCTGCGAAGCCTTTCAGAGCAGGTTCTTCGATCTTCTTAGGACGAATAGTCTGTTCAGCAGGCTCTTTGCTTTCCGCTTCTTTTAGAGCTTCTAGCTTGTTAGGCAGCAAGTAAGATAGTAGATCGAACTCTTCACCTTCACGAACACGGATAACCTCAAAATGCGGCGTTTCCATGTCTGAGTTAGGAACAACAGTGATCTTAACTTCTTGGTTCTTCTCGATGTGGTTTACTGAGCGACGTTTTTCGTTCAGAAGGTAAGAAGCGATTGGAACAGGCACAACAGCAAGTACTTGTGCTGTGTTGTCTTTTAGAGCTTCTTCTTCAATCAAACGTAGAACAGAAAGTGCTAGAGATTCGTTATCACGAACAACACCAGTACCTGTACAACGAGGACAAATGTGGTGGCTTGCTTCTGCTAGTGATGGGCTCAAACGTTGACGAGACATCTCTAGAAGACCAAAGCGAGAAATACGACCAATCTGAACACGTGCGCGATCTAAACGAACGGCATCACGTAGACGGCTTTCTACTTCGCGTTGGTGGCGAACCGGGGTCATATCGATAAAGTCGATTACAACAAGACCACCTAGGTCACGTAGACGTAATTGACGTGCAATTTCATCGGCAGCTTCTAGGTTAGTGTTAAGTGCTGTTTCTTCAATATCGCCGCCCTTTGTTGCACGAGCAGAGTTGATATCGATAGAAGTCAGTGCTTCTGTTGGGTCGATTACGATAGAACCACCAGATGGAAGACGAACTTCACGTTGGAAAGCAGATTCGATCTGGCTTTCAATCTGGTAATGGCTGAATAGTGGCACTTCACCATCGTATTTCTTAACGCGATTCATGAAATCTGGGCGTATTAATTGAATGTGCGCTTGTGCACGTTCAAAAATAGTATTGCTGTCGATTAGAATCTCGCCAATATCACGACGTAGGTAGTCACGAATTGCGCGAACAATAACGTTACTCTCTTGGTGAATTAGGAAAGGAGCTGTATTTGAATCAGAAGCTTGCTTGATAGCGCCCCAATGGTTCAATAGAACATTCAGGTCCCACTCTAGCTCTTCTGCGCTTTTGCCAACACCCGCTGTACGCACGATTAAGCCCATACCTTGAGGAAGCTCAAGAGTGCTTAATGCTGCTTTCAGTTGAGTGCGTTCATCACCTTCGATACGACGAGAAATACCGCCAGCACGAGGGTTATTAGGCATAAGAACTAAGTAACTACCAGCCAAAGAGATGAAAGTTGTCAGTGCAGCACCTTTGCTACCACGTTCTTCTTTCTCTACTTGTACGATTACTTCTTGGCCTTCTTTTAGCACTTCTTTAATGCTAGGACGGCCTTGGTATGTATAACCTTCAGGGAAGTATTCGCGGGCAATTTCTTTAAGAGGGAGGAAACCGTGACGTTCTGCGCCGTAATCAACGAATGCCGCTTCTAGGCTTGGTTCAATACGGGTAATACGTCCTTTGTAGATATTCGCTTTCTTTGACTCGTGACCTGGACTTTCGATATCTAGATCGAACAGTCGTTGGCCATCAACCAAAGCGACACGCAACTCTTCTTTTTGAGTTGCGTTAATTAACATTCTTTTCATTTAGAAGTTCTCATTGTCTTTTCTTATTTTCATCATTGTTCTTATCGCTTTATTTCGTTTCTCATGGTGCCAGATCCCATGGCTTTATCGGTGCAGCCTCCCGGCTGGAGAGGGATGCTCTGGGGCACGTCAGTCATCATAGGGAGTTAGCCTATGATCCGCGATGTGGCGGTGAATACTCAACATGAGTGTACGTGAGTAGAGCGATAAGGAACTCAGTTGACCGTGTCTTACGCCGATTGCAGCACTGTCTAATCTGAGTTATCTACTCATTTACTTGCTTATGAATGGTTAGCTGTTTAAATAATAGTCAAACCACTGATAGCAGCTGTGAACTATAGCAGCGGTCGGTAAACACAGCAATCTGCTTTGTCGGAATGCTGTAAAAAAAACAGTTTTTGTTTGGGTTTTGATAGCTCTAACTCACTGTCTATAAATAATTTATCAATTGATATTTTAATTTGCAGGAATCTTGGTGCTTTTTTGTTCGAAGAATCAAAGAAATATAGAACTTCGGCGACCATTTTGGGATAGATCGGTAAGGATTAGGGATAAATAAGTTCGGAATAGGGCTAAGAAAATCTCAATTATCAAAAGTGACAGTGATACAATAACGCAATGAGCGAAATTAGAACCCAAGTCCAATTCGTCGACATTGACGAAGATATGGCTGGTCAGCGTATTGATAACTTCTTACGCAACCAATTAAAAAACATCCCGAAAAGCATGATTTACCGAATCGTGCGTAAAGGCGAAGTCCGCGTAAATAAAAAACGCATTAAGGCTGAGTACAAACTAAAAGCTGGCGATTTAGTTCGTATCCCTCCGGTTACTATTGAAGAGAAAACAGAAGAGAACGTGCCGAGCACGAAACTCAACAAGGTTTCAGAATTAGAACAGTGCATCATTTATGAAGATGATCACATGCTAATTCTTAACAAACCGTCTGGCACTGCTGTTCATGGTGGTAGCGGATTAAAATTTGGCGCGATTGAAGCATTACGTGCTCTTCGCCCTGATGCTCGTTTTCTTGAATTAGTGCACCGTATCGATAGAGATACGTCTGGCATTTTGCTTGTTGCTAAGAAGCGCTCGGCGCTAAGACACCTTCAAGCACAGTTCCGTGAAAAAACGGTTCAAAAATACTACTTCGCTTTAGTTATGGGCGAATGGAAGAACAGCTGCAAAGTCGTCAACGCACCTTTGTTGAAAAATGAAGTGAACAGCATTGTTCGAGTTAACCCGAATGGTAAAGCTTCTGAAACCCGTTTTAAGGTTTTAGAAAAATTCCAAGAGGCGACGTTGATTCAAGCAAGCCCAATTACAGGCCGAACACACCAAATTCGTGTGCACGCTCAGTATACTGGTCACCCAATTGCTTGGGATGATCGCTACGGTGATTGTCGTTTTGACGCTTACACGGGTAAGGTTGGTCTTGATCGTCTGTTCCTACATGCAGCAAACATCAAGTTCACACACCCAGGTAGTGAAGAGAAGATGGATATCTCGGCGCCAATGGAAAGAAGGCTAGAGAAAGCCCTAACTGGTTTACGTAAGCTTTAAGAAGATACGAGATACGAGATACGAAGGTATAGAGTGCCTCTAAATTTGTTCTTCAGTATCCATAAATGAGAAAGGTTGACGAATATCGTCAACCTTTTTTGTTTTCATCTGTTGTAGAAGATCCCCAAGTCGCTCGTTCCTCGCTCTTGAGGATGACGACTTTTTAAAATCACGCTCTATATCATTAGTTGGTTAGATAAAATTGCGTGTTCCGCCATTCCCTAGACTGACGAAGGAAGGAGTAGGGATCTCTAACAAAGAGAGCGTATCCGTTATAGTACACCCATTCCTTGCGCTTCTAACATATCGACTAGATCGATCAGCGGTAAGCCGATCAAAGTATTTGGGTCTTTCCCTTCCATCTGTTTAAACAACGCGATGCCTAACCCTTCACACATAAAGCTACCTGCGCAGTAATAAGGCTGCTCTTTCTCAACATAACTAATGATCTGTTGCTTAGTTAAATCGCGGAAATGCACTACAAAGGTGTCGAGACGCGTGTCAGCTTCATTGGTTTCGTTGTTCCAAACCGAAAGCCCAGTATAAAAAGTAATGCTCTTGCCGCTTTGACGAGATAACTGCTCGATCGCTTTTTCTCGAGTGTGAGGCTTACCAATGATCTCTCCATCAATTACGCAAACCTGATCAGAACCAATGACTAAGCTAGGTTGCTCCACAACACAAGACTTAGCTTTGGTCTCAGCAAGACGCATCACTAACTGTTGTGGTGTCTCTTCTGGAAGCGGCGTTTCATCGCAGTCTGGCTTGGCTGTAATGAAGCTTAACTGTAGTTTTTTGAGGATCTCTTGCCTAAATGGTGATGTAGAGGCTAAAACTAGTTGGTAATTTCTCATTTTAATTTACAATTCAAGGAAGCATTTATCTCAGGATAACGTAACTTGTCCTGCTATTCATAATGCTCTGAATAGGAAAGGCAGGAAAGTACATTTTTTTTGCCATTTCCTTTGACTAAACACGATTTGGAAGATAAGATTCGCGCCCTATGCAAAAGGAAAAAATACCGCGTACAGTTGATCCGGCAAGAACGGCTCAAAAACGACTCGATATGGATGGTATCATCCAGGTCAGTCTTTTGAAGCGTTTAACTGAAGCAACTGAAGGCGTAAAACGTGACGCGCAAGTCTCAATGTCATTTGGGCTTGATGAACAACGATTAGTCGTTATCTCTGGTAAAGCTAACGTCGAAGTCGATTTAGAGTGTCAACGTTGTAATGAGGTTTTCGCACATGAGTGCGATGTCCAATTTACTTATACTCCTGTTTACAGTGAGAAAAGTGAAGAGGAAGCACCGGAAGAGTACGATTTGGTAGATCTGAACGAGTACGGTGAGTTAGACCTGATTCAATTAGTTGAAGACGAGTTCATCCTTGGATTGCCACAAATAGCAATGCACGACGATGCGAAATGTAGCGTTAACTCAAATAACTTGGTGTTTGGTGAACTTCCTGAAGAAATTGAGGAAGACAAAAAGCCGAATCCATTTGATGTTTTAAAAAGCTTAAAGAAGTAATTGCTTCTTTAAGAATTTACATAGGAGTAGGGTCAATGGCCGTACAAAAGAGCAAGAAATCACGTTCAATGCGTGGCATGCGTCGTTCACACGATGCGCTAACTACAGCTGCACTTTCTGTAGACGCAACTTCAGGTGAAACTCACCTACGTCACAACGTGACTGCCGAAGGTTTCTACCGCGGCAAAAAGGTTATCAACAAGTAAGGTTGACCTTTGCAAAATCTAACCGTTGCGCTTGATGCAATGGGCGGGGACTTCGGTCCTCGTGTAACAGTGCCTGCCGCCGTGCAGGCACTGTCGTATTTCCCAGAGCTAAAAGTCATTCTAATAGGTGATCGAAACGCGATCACATCTCAATTATCTTCATTAGGTCGAATGCCTGATTCTCGTTTGAGTATCCAGCATTGTGATCGAGTCATTTCCAATTCTGAAAAACCTTCACTAGCCTTACGTAATAGTCAGGGTAGCTCTATGCGTGCCGCTATCGATCTGGTTGCCGAATCACAGGCTGATGCTTGTGTGAGTGGTGGCAACACTGGCGCTCTGATGGCTTTATCCCGTTTCAGACTCAAGCTTCTTCCCGGTATTGATAGGCCTGCATTGGTTTCAGCTTTGCCTACTGCATCCGGAAATCGCACATGGATGCTTGATTTAGGGGCGAACGTTTCTAGTGACGCAGATTCACTCTTTCAGTTTGCTGTCATGGGCAGTGCATTAGCAGAACAACATTTAGGTCGCGCACCACGTGTCGCTATCTTGAATATCGGTGCAGAAGAAATTAAAGGCAATGACCTTGTAAAACGATGCGCTGAAATGTTGTCTAATACTCAGTCTGTGAACTTCATAGGCTATATTGAAGGTAATCAATTACTTCAAGATGCTGCTGATGTCGTCGTATGTGATGGTTTTGTGGGCAATGTCTGCTTAAAAACGTGCGAAGGTACGGCTCAGCTCTTTATTGATAAGCTAAAAACGCGCATGATGGCTTCAACAATAAAGGGTTGGATAGCCAGAATGCTGTTTTCTGAGCTATTTACTGAATTAAAAACCTTGAACCCCGACCAGTATAACGGCGCAAGTTTGTTAGGATTGCGCGGCATTGTCATTAAAAGTCATGGAAGTGCTGATGTGTCTGCAGTCGTCAACGCGATTGGTGAAGCAGTACACGAGGTCAAACGACAAGTCCCCAGCCGCATTAGCGATCGTTTGGAAGCGGTTTTACTCGAGAGGCATTATTAGTCTTCATGTATAGCAAAATTTTAGGTACTGGCAGCTACTTGCCATCTCAGGTGCGTACTAACGCAGACTTAGAGAAAATGGTAGAGACTAGCGATGAGTGGATCGTTGCTAGAACTGGTATTAAAGAGCGTCGTATTTCAGCGGAAAACGAAACCGTTGCTGATATGGCGTTTTACGCTGCTGAAAATGCCATTGAAATGGCAGGTATCGACAAAGAAGAGATTGATTTAATCATCGTTGCGACAACCAGCAGTAGCCACACATTCCCGTCTTCGGCATGTCAGGTACAAGGCAGGCTTGGTATCAAAGGCTGCCCTGCGTTTGATTTGGCTGCGGCGTGTTCTGGTTTTGTCTACGCACTGTCTGTTGCTGATCAACACATCAAGACTGGCATGTGTAAGAACGTTTTGGTAATTGGTGCTGATGCACTGTCAAAAACCTGTGATCCGACTGACCGCTCTACTATCATCCTATTTGGTGATGCAGCAGGCGCGGTGGTTGTTGGCGCAAGCGAAGAGCCAGGTATTTTGTCTACTCATATTTACTCTGATGGTAAGTACGGTGAGCTTCTAAGTCTAGAAGTACCAGAGCGCGGCGGTGATGCAGACAAATGGCTGCACATGGCGGGCAACGAAGTATTTAAAGTGGCGGTAACTCAGCTTTCTAAGCTAGTTAAAGACACCTTAGCGGCGAACAATATGGATAAGTCAGAGCTTGATTGGTTAGTTCCACACCAAGCGAACTACCGTATTATCTCGGCTACCGCTAAAAAGCTGACGATGTCGCTTGATCAAGTAGTGATTACTCTTGATAAGCACGGCAACACGTCAGCAGCTACCGTACCAACGGCCCTAGATGAGGCTGTTCGCGACGGGCGAATTAAACGTGGTCAAACGCTTCTACTTGAAGCATTTGGCGGCGGCTTCACTTGGGGGTCTGCGTTAGTTAAATTCTAACCCCAAGCGATAATCAACAAACAAGGCACATAACTTATGTGCCTTATTCAATTTTTTGCTTTGCTTAAAGGAAAATTACAATGAGCAAGTTTGCTATCGTATTCCCAGGCCAAGGCTCTCAAGCTATCGGTATGCTTGCTGACCTAGGCGAACAGTATGATGTTGTAAAACAGACATTTGCTGAAGCTTCAGAAGCACTTGGTTACGATCTATGGGCATTGGTTCAAGATGGTCCAGTAGAAAATCTAAATGAAACTTTTCGCACTCAACCGGCTCTACTAACAGCGTCTGTTGCAATTTGGCGTGTATGGCAAGAGCTTGGCCTAGAGCAACCTGTAAATCTAGCAGGTCACAGCCTAGGTGAGTACTCTGCACTTGTATGTGCTGGCGTTATCGACTTTAAAGAAGCGATCAAGCTGGTTGAATTGCGTGGTCAATTGATGCAAGAAGCGGTTCCTGCAGGTGTTGGCGCAATGTACGCAATCATCGGTCTAGACGATGAAGCGATTGCTAAAGCGTGTGAAGAAGCTGCGCAAGACGAAGTTGTGTCTCCAGTTAACTTTAACTCTCCTGGCCAAGTTGTTATCGCGGGTAACAAAGCGGCAGTAGAGCGTGCTGGTGCACTTTGTAAAGAAGCGGGCGCTAAGCGTGCACTTCCGTTACCTGTTTCAGTGCCGTCTCACTGTGCACTGATGAAGCCAGCAGCAGACAAGCTAGCAGTGGCTCTAGAAGCTCTAGAGTTCAACACGCCGGCATTGCCTGTTATCAATAACGTTGATGTTATTGCTGAAACAGACCCTGCAAAAATTAAAGACGCACTTGTTCGTCAGCTGTACAGCCCAGTTCGTTGGACTGAAGGCGTACAAGCGATGAATGAGCAAGGCGTTGAGAAGCTACTTGAATTAGGCCCTGGTAAAGTTCTTACTGGTCTAACAAAACGAATCGTAAAAACTATGACAGCTGCTGCAGTTAATGACACTGCATCACTAGAAGCTGCTAAGTAAATAACCACTTAATAGAGAAGTTATGATGAATTTAGAAGGCAAAGTTGCACTAGTTACAGGCGCAAGCCGTGGCATCGGTCGTGCAATCGCTGAACTTTTAGTTGAGCGTGGTGCTAAAGTTATCGGTACTGCGACATCTGAAGGCGGCGCAGCTGCAATCAGCGAGTACCTTGGTGAGAACGGTAAAGGTCTTGCTCTTAATGTAACGGATACTGACTCAATTGCTGCTACACTGAAAACCATCAACGATGAATTCGGTGCGATTGACATTCTAGTTAACAACGCAGGTATCACTCGTGATAACCTACTGATGCGTATGAAAGACGACGAATGGAATGACATCATCGATACTAACCTAACGCCTATCTTCCGCATGTCTAAAGCTGTATTGCGTGGCATGATGAAGAAACGTCAAGGCCGTATCGTAAACGTTGGTTCTGTAGTAGGTACTATGGGTAACGCTGGTCAAGCTAACTACGCAGCTGCAAAAGCAGGCGTAATTGGTTTTACTAAATCAATGGCTCGTGAAGTTGCGTCTCGTGGCGTTACAGTGAACACTGTAGCTCCTGGTTTCATCGAAACTGACATGACTAAAGCGCTAAATGATGACCAACGTGCAGCAACTTTGGCGAATGTACCAGCAGGTCGACTAGGTGACCCTCGCGAAATCGCTGAAGCTGTGGTATTTTTGGCGTCACCTGCGGCAGCTTATATCACAGGTGAAACACTTCACGTCAATGGCGGTATGTACATGGTGTAAATTATGTGCAACATTTGTGCATGATTTAAGTCAAGATCATACGTAATTTCGGTTAAAATCGTGAAAATTGTGGTTTGACCAGAAAAGTTGACCTTGCAACTTTCAATAGATTGAATAAACTACGGAAAACATCGCATAAAGCGAACTCTGTAAAGGAAAAGAAAAAATGAGCAACCTCGAAGAACGCGTAAAGAAAATCATTGTTGAACAGCTAGGTGTAGACGAAGCTGAAGTTAAAAACGAAGCTTCTTTCGTTGATGACCTAGGTGCAGATTCTCTAGACACAGTAGAGCTAGTAATGGCTCTAGAAGAAGAATTTGACACTGAAATCCCAGATGAAGAAGCTGAGAAAATTACTACTGTTCAAGCAGCTATCGATTACGTAACTAGCGCTCAGTAATAATCTCTCCCAGGCGGTCACCTCGACCGCCTGTGTTTTATCTAACTCATCTATCCTCATCTTAAATCACCTCAATCCCCGGAGTGTAAAATCGTGTCCAAGCGTCGTGTAGTTGTCACTGGCATGGGTATGTTGTCACCGGTAGGCAACACTGTAGAATCTTCTTGGAAAGCCCTGCTAGCTGGTCAAAGTGGTATCGTTAATATCGATCATTTTGATGCAACCAATTTCTCAACTCGTTTTGCAGGTCTAGTTAAAGACTTTAACTGCGAAGAGTATATGACTAAAAAAGATGCTCGTAAGATGGACTTGTTCATCCAGTACGGCGTCGCAGCAGGTATTCAAGCTTTAGATGATTCAGCCCTAACTATTACTGAAGAAAACGCTCCTCGTGTAGGCGTTGCTATCGGTTCTGGTATTGGTGGTCTTGGTTTGATCGAAGCCGGTCACAAGGCTCTAACTGAAAAAGGCCCTCGTAAGATCAGCCCGTTCTTCGTACCGTCGACGATCGTGAATATGATTGCTGGTCACATGTCTATCATGCGTGGCCTACGCGGTCCAAACATCGCGATTTCTACTGCATGTACGACTGGCCTACATAACATTGGTCACGCGGCTCGTATGATTGCATACGGCGATGCAGACGCAATGCTAGCGGGTGGTGCTGAAAAAGCATCAACTCCACTAGGTATGGGCGGTTTTGGTGCGGCTAAAGCACTTTCTACTCGTAACGATGAGCCTCAAAAAGCTTCTCGTCCATGGGACAAAGGCCGTGATGGCTTCGTTCTTGGCGACGGTGCAGGCATGATGGTTCTTGAAGAGTACGAACATGCGAAAGCTCGTGGCGCTAAGATTTACTGTGAGCTAGTTGGCTTCGGTATGTCGGGTGACGCTTACCACATGACATCTCCAAGTGAAGATGGCTCAGGTGGCGCACTAGCAATGGAAGCGGCTATGCGTGATGCTGGCATTACTGGTGAACAAATCGGTTATGTAAACGCACACGGTACTTCGACTCCTGCAGGTGACGTAGCGGAAGTTAAGGGCATCAAGCGTGCTCTTGGCGAAGCAGGCAGCAAGCAAGTATTGGTTTCTTCTACGAAATCAATGACAGGCCACCTTCTAGGTGCTGCTGGTTCTGCTGAAGCTATCATCACGGCTATGTCTTTGGTTGACCAAATTGTTCCACCAACAATCAACCTAGATGATCCTGAAGAAGGCTTAGATATTGACTTAGTACCTCACACTGCGCGTGAAGTTAGCAACATGGAATATGCTGCATGTAACTCATTCGGTTTCGGTGGTACAAACGGCTGTTTGATCTTCAAAAAGATTTAATCATCTTATTAAAGACGTAAACACTCGTAGATAGTCACAATTAGACTTGTTTTTAAACGGCTTGATGCTTTAGCATTGAGCCGTTTCTTTTTATGGGGAAAAACATGTTTTGGGTTGATGGAGAAAGCCAGCAAACTATCGATATTTTGGATCGCTCGTTTCAGTACGGAGACGGCTGTTTTACGACAATGCTCGTGAGTGATGGTGAGATACAACATCTTCACGATCATCAGCACCGTGTCGACGAGTGCCTTAAAGCACTACGCATTTCTGCTCTTGATTGGGATGTTGTTAGTCTTTGGCTCGATACTGCGCTTCAACACATCCAACATAACGCTCTTCATGGCACAAAGAGCCTTGATGGTTCAAAGAAGCTCCATAACGCCAACAAGCCTCATAATCAAAAAGCAGGGATCAAGCTGCACGTTAGTCGTGGAGCGGGTGGGCGTGGCTACAGTACCAAGAATATCGCCAAGCCGACAATCACCATCAGTACCTTTGATTACCCAAGCCATTATTCAGCGTGGCAAGACTCCGGTGTTGAACTCGGTATCTGCCATCAAGCGCTAGGTTTGAGCCCACTACTGGCTGGCCATAAGCACAATAATCGCCTTGAGCAGATTTTGATGAAAGATGAAATGGATCAAGCTAATGAAGTGGATGGTGTGGTTCTTGATATATCGGGCAATGTGATTGAAACCACCATGGCCAATCTGTTCTGGCGCAAAGGTCAGTCGATATACACACCTCAACTCACTCAAAGTGGTGTCGCGGGGGTTATGCGTAAGCAAGTGTTAACCGCGCTGAATCAGGCTGAACTTTCCGTTACAATTAGTGACTACTGCTTATCTCAACTCATGCAAGCTGATGAGGTTTTCATGACAAACTCCATTTTAGGGGTTGCCCCAGTTACCCGTATTAGTGATACCCAATTTAACATTGGAACCGTTACTCGTAGCCTTCAAGGACAACTAAACTCGTGATCAAAAAGTTATTTATTTTTATTATCTTGTGCTTAATTGCAGCCGGTGCTGCTGGTTTTTATGTTTACAACCAAGCGCAAGATAACCTGAAACAAGTTATTCAATTAGAAAAACCACAAGTCGTGACTGTTGCTTCAGGTAGCAGCTTTAACCGCGTTCTAGCCCAGTTGATTAACGAGGGGCTGTTTGAGGCTTCTCCTTACGAGAAATTAATCCGTAAGTTACATCCTGAGCTTGTAGACGTAAAAGCGGGTACTTTCCTGCTTGAACCGGGTTTAACCTTAGAGCAAGCGCTACAGGTGCTTGTAGAAGGGAAAGAACACCAGTTTACTATTACCTTTGTTGAAGGCAGTCGTTTTGACGAATGGCTTGTTCAGCTAAAAGACAGCGAATTCATTCAACAGACATTGGATGGCGTTTCTGAAAAAGAGATCGCTGAAAAGTTGGGTATTGAAAACGAAAAGCTAGAAGGTCTCTTCTTAGCAGAAACGTATCACTACACCTACGGCACCACTGATTTAGATTTGTTGAAGCGCGCGCATCGAGACCTAATGAGCGTGGTGAATGAAGAGTGGGAAAATCGAGCGGATAAGCTGCCTCTTAAATCGCCATACGAAGCGTTAATTCTTGCATCTATCATTGAGAAAGAGACCGCTGTTGCGTCAGAACGTGAGCGTGTTTCTTCTGTGTTTGTTAACCGTCTAAACAAGCGTATGCGTTTGCAAACTGACCCAACGGTTATCTATGGCATGGGTGACAGCTACGATGGCAACATCCGTAAGAAAGACTTACGCACGCCAACGCCTTACAACACCTATACAATGAGTGGCTTGCCACCGACACCTATCGCTATGGCAGGCAAAGCGTCTATCAACGCGGCGTTGAATCCAGAGAAGAGCAACTACTTGTATTTCGTTGCGAGTGGAACAGGTGGTCACGTATTTTCAAAGAGTTTGACTGAGCATAACCGTGCAGTGCGAGCTTACTTAAAGCAATTAAGAAAAAACAGATAAAGAAATAATTATGAATCAGTCGAAATTTATCGTGGTTGAAGGCCTTGAAGGCGCTGGCAAAAGCACAGCAATCAATGCCATCGTTGAGACATTAAAAGCATCGGGTGTTGAAGATATTGTTAATACTCGCGAGCCGGGTGGTACTGTCTTAGCTGAAAAGATGCGTTCATTGGTTAAAGAAGAGCACGAAGGCGAGAAGCTTCAAGACATGACTGAATTGCTGTTGATGTATGCAGCACGTGTTCAATTAGTCGAGAACGTCATCAAGCCGGCGCTCGCCAATGGTCAATGGGTATTGGGTGATCGTCATGATATGTCTTCACAGGCATACCAAGGTGGTGGTCGCCAGATCGCGCGCACGACTATGGAATCACTGAAAGCAACCACGCTAGGCGGCTTTAAACCCGATCTAACGCTATATTTGGACCTAGACCCTAGAGTAGGGCTAGAGCGTGCTAGAGGCCGTGGTGAGCTTGATAGAATTGAAAAGATGGACATCTCATTTTTCGACCGCACGCGTGAGCGCTATCTAGAAATTGCAGAACAAGATGATTCTGTACTTGTGATTAACGCGCAGCAAGAAATTGAGCAAGTAGCCGCTGATATTAAAGTCGCGCTAACTGCTTGGCTCGACAAACAGTAGGTAGTCATGGCTGAAGTGTATTCTTGGCTCACACCGGTATGGAGTGAGTGGAAAAAAAGTCTCGATGCGGAGCGTTTTCCTAACTCTGTGATTGTTAATGCACCGGAAGGGCTCGGCGTTGATGCTTTGATTAGCCAACTTACCGACGCATTGATGTGCACGAACTATGAAAGCGAGTCGTGCGGGTTTTGCCACAGCTGTGAGTTAATGAAGTCGGGCAGTCATCCTGATTTTCATGTGATCTCACCCGAGAAAGAAGGTAAGTCGATCACGGTTGATCAAGTGCGTGCCAGTAACCGCTGGGCTCAAGAGTCTTCTCAGTTAGGTGGTTTGCGCGTTATTTTGCTTAACCCTGCTGAAGCAATGAACGAATCGGCTTCCAACGCACTATTGAAAACTCTGGAAGAGCCATCAAGCAAGTGCATCTTCATTCTGTCTACTCGTAACAGTAATCGCTTAATGCCGACTATTATTAGCCGTTGTCAGCAATTCAATGTGGTTAGTCCGCAGTTAGAGACAGCATCAGCGTGGTTAGATGGTGAAGTGGGCAAAGCGGTACCGCAGTATATTTTAGCACTCAATGACAACGCGCCTTTAAAAGCAAAAGCGATGTTTGAGCAAGGTGGCGTTGAAGCTTCAACAAAAGCGCTCGATGGCTTTGTGAATGTGATAAAAGGCACTCAACCTGACATGCTAAAGTTCTCTACAGAGCTTAGCAAAGACCCTTTGATTCAACTTGGCTGGCTTTGGCATCTATTGTCAGATGTACAGAAGCTGCATTTTGGTTTGGCGAATCAGGCTTTCACTCCGAGTGCGAAAGCACTGTGTGAGGCGATGTCTTATCAAAGTGCTTATGCAGCATCGAATAAACTGCTGACATTGATTGAGCAGTTAAAGCAACACCCTGGGCTCAATACGGAGCTACTCATAATGAATTGGCTGATAGCCACTTGCGAGGAAACATGTTCGTAGATTCCCACTGTCATTTAGACAAACTGGATTACCAAGATTTACACACCAGCGTAGAAGATGTGGTTAACAAGGCGAAGGCTGCTAATGTAGACCAATTGCTTTCTGTCGGTGTGACACTCGATTCGTTTGAAAATATGCTCGAGATGATCTCGCCGTTTGATAA
This sequence comes from Vibrio sp. 10N.247.311.13, assembly GCF_041467595.1. Classification (NCBI taxonomy): domain Bacteria; kingdom Pseudomonadati; phylum Pseudomonadota; class Gammaproteobacteria; order Vibrionales; family Vibrionaceae; genus Vibrio; species Vibrio sp. 10N.247.311.13. The sequence continues at coordinate 82,858 of NZ_JBFSUX010000015.1, forward strand.
CGTTAAAGCCTCTTGTGGCGTTCACCCTCTCGATGTTGAAAGTGATTTCAGCCTAGAGACAATGCGTGAATACGCGAGCAACCCTAAGGTTGTGGCGATTGGAGAGACAGGTTTAGATTATCACTACCAACCAGAGACGGCGGAGCTGCAACAGCTACGATTTAAGCAGCATGTTGAGTTAGCCGTTGAGCTGAATAAACCTTTGATCATTCACACTCGTAACGCACGTGAAGACACATTAGCTATTTTACGTGATGGCGGAGCTGAGAAGTGTGGCGGTGTGATTCACTGCTTTACCGAAGATCAAGCATTCGCAGAAGCAGCAATGGAACTAGGTTTCTATATCTCAATTTCAGGCATTGTGACCTTTAAGCAGGCTACAGAACTTAAAGAAGTTGTTAAAAACCTACCGCTAAACAGGTTGCTGATCGAGACGGATTCTCCATACTTGGCGCCCATTCCATATCGTGGAAAGCAGAATCAGCCTGCATATGTCGTCGAAGTGGCGGCCTACATTGCGCAATTAAAAGGTGTGTCGATGAAAGAGGTTGCCGAACAAACGACCAAAAATTACCAAAAACTTTTTTTGCGATAAAAATCTAAGTAAACAAATAAAAGGGAGCAAAAGCTCCCTTTTTGTGTTTTTGATCACCAAAAATACGTTTTTTTTTAATGTTTACGAATTATGTTGAACTTGAGAGCGCTAATTATAACATTTGTAATTTTGTTACTAAAAATAACATTCGCTCCTATTTTATTTACCCAGTAAAATAATAGGGCTCTTGAAAAATACTTATATATTTCAATGCATTAAAAACTTGTAAAGCATTGCATTTCTAGATTTGACATGTGATCCAAGACGTGTTTTGAAACTAAATTTCGTAAGTGACTAGAAAGTTAGTTCCCCATCAATATATATTTAGCGGCAGAAAATATAATGCAATACATGGTTACATTTTCGCAGGGTGCTAACATATAGGCTACGGGGGTGTGCCGTTAGAACCCAATATAATTATTTTATCTTTATCAGGAGCATAAACATGTTTAAGAACCTTTTTGCTAGCCTGCAGAAAGTTGGTAAGTCTCTGATGCTTCCAGTATCAGTTTTACCAGTTGCGGGTATTTTGCTAGGTGTCGGTGCAGCAGATCTTCCTTTCATTCCAGAAATCGTTTCAAACTTAATGGAACAAGCTGGTGGTTCAGTATTCGGTCAAATGGCACTACTGTTCGCAGTAGGTGTTGCACTTGGCTTTACTAACAACGATGGTGTAGCGGGTCTAGCTGCTATCGTTGGTTATGGCATCATGACTGCTACACTTGGCGTAATGGCTGGTGTAATGGGCGTTGATAAAATCGATACTGGTGTACTAGGTGGTATCCTAGTCGGTGGTGTTGCTGCTTGGGCATTCAACCGTTTCTTCCGTATTCAACTACCAGAGTACCTTGGCTTCTTCGCTGGTAAGCGTGCTGTGCCAATCATCACAGGTTTCTCTGCGATTGGTCTAGCAATCCTACTATCTGTAGTATGGCCACCAGTTGGCGGCGCTATCTCTGCGTTCTCTGATTGGGCTGCTCACCAAAACCCACAAGTGGCGTTTGGTATCTACGGTATCGTTGAGCGTTCTCTAATTCCATTTGGTCTTCACCACGTTTGGAACGTACCTTTCTTCTTTGAAGCTGGTACTTGTGTAAACGCTGCTGGCGAAACTCAAAACGGTGTTCTTACTTGTTACTTAGTTGCTGATGACGCATCTCGTGCAGCGGGCAATGGCTTCGGTCAGCTAGCTGGTGGTTACATGTTCAAGATGTTCGGTCTACCTGCTGCTGCAATCGCGATTGCACACTCAGCTAAGCCTGAAAACCGCGCTAAAGTAATGGGCATCATGGCTTCTGCTGCGTTGACTTCATTCCTAACGGGTATCACTGAACCAATCGAATTCTCTTTCCTATTCGTTGCTCCAGTACTGTACGCAATCCACGCTCTACTAGCTGGTTCTGCATACGTTCTTGCGAACACTCTAGGTTTTGTACACGGTACATCTTTCTCACACGGTCTAATCGACTTCCTAGTTCTATCTGGCAACGCGTCTAAGATGGGCCTAATGGTTGTATGTGGTATTGCTTACGCTGCAATTTACTACATCGTATTCCGCACTGTGATTAAAGCTCTAGACCTTAAAACTCCAGGCCGTGAAGACGAGACTGAAGAAGAGTCAGTTGCGACTGGTTCTGAACTTGCTGGTGAGCTAGTTGCTGCATTCGGTGGCAAAGCGAACATCACTGGTCTTGACGCTTGTATTACTCGTCTACGTGTTGCAGTAGCTGATACAGCTCTTGTTGACCAAGACAAGCTGAAGAAACTAGGCGCTGCAGGTGTTGTAGTAGTAGCGGGTGGCGTACAAGCTATCTTCGGTACTAAGTCTGACAACCTTAAGACAGACATGGATGAGTGGATCCGTAACAACGGTTAATTCTCTGATTCAATAAATTGAAAGGAGGCCGAAAGGCCTCCTTTTTTGTTTTCTGCTCTATGAAAGATCTATTGTGCTTAATCTCCATTAACTCAGATACTTATCATTCAACTCGATCAGTTGATGGTTGCTCTTAAATTTTTCGTGTCTTTTATCTTTTACCTAGCGATGACACCTTTCGTTATTATTCCAGTAAACTACCGCTTTTAAACACAGTCTGAGAATATTATGAAACATCGTTACTTGATCGGCCTTATGTGCTGCAGCGGAGCCTCGTTTGCTCACGCTTCTGAAGCTCCAGCTTTGGAAGTTGGACTTGCCATTGACCAAGACCTGAGTTTCGTTGTGGAATTTGATCAGAAATACCGTGCTACGATTGGCAATGACGGCGCTGCCTTTGATTACATTTTGAAGCGTGGTCAGTTCGAGACTGAAGCTCCGTTGAGCTGGTACGTCGGTGCTGGTGCTTGGGCTGAATGGAATGACGACTTTGGCTTACGCTTGCCGTTAGGCGTGAAAGTGAATTTCTACGAAGGTTGGAATGCTTACGCTCAAGTTCACCCTGAACTCGATATGTATAAAGGTGTTGAGTTGCAAGTGGGCGGCGCTTTAGGTGTTACCTATAAGTTCTAACCTGAACTAAAACCGTTTTAATAATGAAAAAACCAGCATTTAGCTGGTTTTTTAGTTTGGGCCGATCTTATATTTTTGCTTCATTGAGCCGCTTAGAAAGTAAAACTCAGTCCGACATTGGCTTGGAATTGGTTCATCCAGTCGGTATCAAAGCGAATGATGCACTCTTGCCCGTTATTTGGGATATTACAAACACCGGAGGTATCGTTGTCGACAACCGTGCCTAACCAACGTACTTGTGTGTTCAACGCTAGTCGGTCACTAAATTTGTACTCTAAGCCACCAAAGATAGAAGTTGAGAATCCATACTTATCTTTTGCCCAGTCTACATCGACGTAAGAAGCACCCAGGCCTAGCCCTAGATAACCCGACAACACAGGCGAAGCAGGGTAGTAGATGCTGCTTTGAAGGTGCAGGTATTGGATGGAGGAGCTTAGGTTAAGCGTTTCTAATTCCGAGCTCTGATTGGAGTAGAAGAAGCCGATGCGTCCTTTTTCAAGTGGCGTTTCAATGGCAAAGGTGTAATTTTCAGAGCCTTTCATGTCATAGGTTTTACCGTCCTGGTCTTCGACACTGCCACCGCCGGTATAACCTACCATAGGTGTAATGATGATCTCCGGCGAAGCATACGCGCTTGAAACGGAGAGAAGCGTAATCAGTGCCATCATATTTGCTTTGTTATTCATGAGTATATCCTTATCCATACACTTACTAATTGTGATGGTTACATCAATATTGTGCGACTAATTTCGACGATTCTTGAAGATACTTCACACACCTGATAGTACTTAAATAGAGACTCGACAAATTAATAATAAACCAGAGGTGTCTATGGACCATAATCTGAAAAATGCCCTACAAATTACCGTGTTTATCTACATGATCATTCTTTCATTTGGCTTTATTGCGATTGGTAGTTAATACCATCTATTGCGAGGCTGAGTTTTGATACTCAGGGAATAATGAATAGTGGGATTATAACCAATATTGATACAGCAATAGACTTGGATTATTACGCTAAGTTTATTGCTGGAAAAACAGCACTGGTCGCTCAAGGTGGCGGACAGAGAAGTATTTTTACTTCTGGAGTGCTGGATGCCTTTCTTCTCTCAAATTTTGACCCCTTCGACGAATTTTTTGGTACCTCAGCAGGTGCTCTCAACTTATGTGCTTATCTGTGCCGTGATAAAGGCCTTGGACGTTCTTTTGTTCTCGACCTCACAACCTCACCAGAGTTCTTCAATCTCTTTTCCTATATACGACACAGAAAGAACCTAGGATTAGAATGGGCGCTAGAACAAATCATGGCTTACCCATATAAGCTCGATCTGGATTTAGGGCGACAAACGCTAGGCGATCGCCACTTCTATGCGGCTGTAACGGATTCCAAAGACTTACGAGACCACTACTTCCCATTATTGGGCGAAGATTGGTACAAGGTGATGATTGCGACCTGTGCTATTCCTCGCTTGTACAATGACGAAGTCTTTATTGGTGACAGTGCTTATGTGGACGGTGGTGTATCGGCGTGTATCCCAGTTCAGGAAGCGTGGCGAAGACAAGCTCGTTCTATTGTGGTGATTCGTACTGAGCCAGTGGTGGAGGAAGGTAATACCCATTTGGTTGAAGCACCAGTTAAGGGATCTTCAGTCAAAGCGCCTAAACCTATATCTGCAGAAGAACTGGAGTGGTTCCGCGAATCTTTCGACAGTGTTCAAGGCCATTGGCAACAGAAAGTGGAACAGTGGAAAACCGACTGGACCTCTTTCTTCCAACAACAAATTATGCGCTCAAAAGAGCAGAAGCGTGACCGTGGGCATTTAGACCTGCTGAACGGTGGTCGCTGGCTATTTGGTGCAGATGATATTTATCGCTTAAGTCATTTAATCGGAGATAAGTTTGATTCAGGGTTGGCTGACATGCTGATGGTGCATTATCAGACCTACTCATTGACTCAGGATTTTTTGAATTCGCCACCAGACGACGCGTTTGTGGTTCAGATAGCACCTAGTCAAACGCTTAAATCGAGCTCATTAATGAGTCATAAAGATGATTTACTGCATGATTACGAATTGGGTTTAGAAGCCGGTTACCGATTTGTGGAGACCTATACCTCAACGGAAAATGCTCGCAACTCGCATATGCCACAGTTAGCCACCATTGCTGCGGGTAACTAATTCCCGAAGTTGATGAGCTAGCATGCTGTGAGCTCGTTATGCTGTTTAAGCAGATTGTAGTGAGTCGTGTTCTGAAATGAAAAAGGGTTATTGAACTTGGTTCGATAACCCTTTTAAGTTTTTGAGATTAGGCGAATCGTTTCGCCTTAAGGTCAAATATTAGGTGACAGGCAAGATTCTCATACAGTTGGTTGACCCTGCTACATCCATAATGTCTCCTTGGGTGACGATCACTAGGTCGCCAAACTTAAGGTATCCTTCTTCTTTCAGGCAATCTAACGTTGATAGTGCAATATCAAAGCTGTCTTTGGCTTCTGTCTCGAAGTAGATAGGTGTTACACCTCGGTACAAGGTACAGCGATTAAGCGTTCCTTCGTTACGAGACAGCGCGTAAATAGGCATGTCAGCACTTAGGCGAGACATCATCAGTGCGGTGCGGCCTGACTCGGTGAGAGTGACAACGCCTTTAATGCCTTCCATATGGTTTGCAGAGTAGATGGTCGCCATCGAAACGGTTTCTTCGGCAGTAACAAAGGTGCGGTCAATACGGTAATTGGATTGGTTATTAATGCCTGCCATTTTTTCCGCACCAATACAGACTTCAGCCATCGATTTTACGGTCTCGACTGGGTAGTCACCAGCTGCAGTTTCACCAGACAGCATCACAGCATCGGTGCCATCGAGTACGGCGTTGGCAACATCCATAACTTCGGCACGGGTTGGCATTGGCGCAGAAATCATTGATTCCATCATCTGAGTTGCGGTGATGACAGTTCGGTTAAGCGCTCTGGCACGGCGTATAAGCTGTTTTTGTACTCCGACTAACTCAGGGTCGCCAATTTCCACTCCGAGGTCACCACGAGCCACCATGACCACATCTGAGGCCATTATGATGTCATCCATGTTCTCAACTGTAGCTACTGTCTCTGCTCGCTCCACTTTTGCGACGAGGTGAGCTTCTAAGCCTGCTTCTCGTGCAAGCTGACGAGCATAGTGCATGTCTTCACCATTACGAGGGAAAGACACCGCTAGGTAATCCACTTTGATTTGTGCGGCGGTGACGATGTCGCGCTTGTCTTTTTCTGTTAGCGCTTCTGCGGAAAGGCCACCCCCTTTTTTGTTGATGCCTTTGTTATTTGAGAGTGGGCCGCCAATGATGACTTCGGTATGAACGCGACAGCCTTCCACTTTGGTTACTTTGAGTTGAACACGACCATCGTCAAGCAACAGTATATCGCCGGCGGATACGTCGTTAGGCAGTTCTTTGTAATCAAGGCCAACGGCTTCTTGATTGCCTTCACCTAAACCTAGGCTGCTATCGAGAGTGAACAGGTCGCCTACGGCAAGTTGGATTTTGCCATCTTTGAATGTCGACACACGAATCTTGGGACCTTGTAAGTCTCCGAGAATGGCGATTTGAGTACCGTGTCTTTTTGCTATTGCTCTGACTTTTTCTGCGCGTTGTATATGGTCGTCGCTGGTGCCGTGAGAGAAGTTCATACGAACAATATTGGCACCGGCTTTGATGATCTCTTCAAGCACGTTACCTTTATCAGTAGAAGGGCCTAGCGTTGTGACGATTTTCGTTTTTCTTAATTCGGCTGTCATGAATACTCCTAGAGTGAGGCCAAGTAATCTTTTAAAAGACTGAATTAAGTATATGCATTAATTGATAATTTATTGGGAGCTAGGAGGATATTTCTTGATTTGCCTTTAATTATTGAATTCAGGGCTCAAATGCGATGTTTTATTCTGAAAATTAAGTCGCAAATTATCGATGTGGGTGTTAATTTTCCTCGAACTATTTGACTCGATACACAAAGATTCATGTATATACGTGATACTGGTCACGGCGATATACCAAGTGACTTCACAATTACTTCGCAAAGTAAAAAAATTACCTCGTTGATGATTTCTGGAGCGTAAAATGTACATGGCTCAACCGGGCCATATTGATCATATCAAACAGGTCAATGCTGGTCGTGTATATAAACTAATTGACCTTAAAGGTCCTATTTCTCGTATCGATCTGTCCAAGCAAAGTGAGTTGGCTCCGGCGAGTATTACTAAAATTACCCGTGAACTCATTGAAGCTCACCTTATTCACGAAACGACGGTTCAAGAAGCCACGACTCGTGGGCGTCCTGCTGTCGGTCTGCAAACCAATAACGAAGGTTGGCAATTTTTGTCGATGCGTCTTGGTCGCGGATACTTGACGATCGCGCTCCATGAATTGGGCGGCGACGTGCTTATCGATACCAAGATTGATATCCATGAACGTGATCAAGACGATGTGCTTGCGCGTCTTCTCCATGAAATCGATGAGTTCTTCCAAACCTATGCCGAGCAACTCGACAGGGTGACGAGTATCGCTATCACACTGCCAGGTCTGGTGAATTCAGAGCAAGGTATTGTGTTGCAGATGCCGCACTATAACGTTGAAAACTTAGCGTTGGGGCCGGAGATCTACAAAGAAACCGGTTTGCCAGTTTTTATTGCCAATGATACCCGAGCGTGGGCATTAGCAGAAAAGCTGTTTGGTAACTCACAAGACAACGACAACTCTGTTCTTATCTCGATTCACCACGGTTTAGGTGCCGGGATCATTCTTGATGGTCGCGTTCTGCAAGGACGTCACGGTAACATCGGTGAGTTGGGGCATATCCAGATCGACAAGGAAGGCAAGCTTTGCCACTGTGGTAATCGAGGCTGTTTAGAAACGGTGGCGAGTTCTCAGGCAATCCGTGAGCAAGTCAAAGAGCGATTGGTAAATGGTGAAGAATCAACGCTAACGGTGTTTGAAGACGTCACTATTGAACAGATCTGTGCTGCCGCTGCTAATGGGGATCCGCTGGCTGTCGAAGTGATTGAACAGTTAGGCCGTTATCTAGGTTCTGCGATTGCGATTGTGATTAACCTGTTCAACCCAGAGAAAATCTTGGTGGGTGGTGTTATCAATCAGGCGAAGAGCGTGTTATACCCGGCGATTCAAAAGTGTATCGAAGAGCAGAGTCTATCGGTTTACCATAAAGACTTAGAGCTGGTGGAATCTCGTTTTTATAAGCAGGCAACCATGCCAGGTGCTGCGCTCATCAAGCAGGCCTTATACGATGGCCAACTGTTAATGAAAGTTATTGAAGGTTAACCCCTTTTTCTCGTCTTGTAGCCTTACCTTGAACCTTTCCATGTACTTAAGCTTTGTATAACATCATTTGCTGTACTTAGTTTAAGCATTCTGTGCATTGGCGCTTTGCTTTAACCTATTGAAGTAGGCTATTGTAGCCACAGTTATTATTTGTCACTAAGGTGTTGTATGTCTGGCGTTTTAAATTCGGTTGATCAGAGAACCAAACTGGTCGGTGAAAACCGTCTGGAACTCTTGTTATTCAGCTTAAATAGTCGTCAACTATTTGCGATTAACGTATTTAAAGTGAAAGAAGTCCTCAAAGTGCCAGTACTCACTCGCTTACCGGGCTCTCATCATCATATTACGGGTGTTGCGTCTTTACGTGGTGAATCGGTGCCTGTTATCGATTTACGCAGTGCCATTGGCTTTCCGCCATCTCGTGCGGAGTCTCAAGAGAGCAACCTGATTATTACGGAATACAACCGAACCGTACAAGGTTTCTTGGTTGGGCAAGTTCGTAATATCGTGAACACGACATGGACAGAAATCCAGCCGCCGCCAAAGACAACAGGCCGTGCAAACTACCTAACCGCTATTACGCATATTCAAGAAGAAGAGCAGCACAAGATCGTCGAGATCATCGATGTTGAGAAAGTGTTGGCTGAGATCATTGATTACGATGTCTCGATCTCTGAAGGCGTTTTAGATGAACAATTAGCTCAGGAGATGATAGGACGCAATGTGCTTATCGTTGATGACTCTTCAACAGCGCGTAATCAGATCAAAGGCACCTTGTCGCAGTTGGGTTTGAACATTATTGAGTGTTGTGATGGCTTAGAAGCACTGACCTTACTTAAGGGCTGGTGTGATGAAGGCAAAGAAATCAATCAAGAAATATTGTTGATGATCACCGATGCTGAAATGCCTGAAATGGACGGCTACAAGCTGACACACGAAGTACGTACTGACCCAAGAATGCATGACCTATTCATCACGCTAAATACTTCATTAAGTGGAAGTTTTAATGAAGCTATGGTTGAGAAAGTAGGGTGTAACCGCTTTATTTCTAAGTTCCAGCCAGACCTCTTGGTTGAAGTGACTCAAGAGCGAATGCGTCAGATTTTATAATTAATGCTGCTGTACGGTTTGTTTTGAGTGACCTTATAGAAAGCGCTTGCTAATATTCACGCAGCATATTTTTCTTAACGAAATATGCTCAACTACTAGCGTAATTTTTCACACGCAATCTAAGGTAGTTCCTCTTAATGATATGGTTAACGTCTAAAGTCGTCATGACTTTGAGCTTATTACTGTATAGGGAATTTAAGAAAAGACGTACGGAAGCTGAAGTTGAGTCATAACTCAACAACTGGAATTGAAGGGAAGCGGATGCTTCCCTTTTTCGTTTGTGCGCCGAGCATGGCGTTGATCTAGGAGGTGAAAGTCCTCTACGGGCTCAG